>CADFKY010000020.1 GCA_902834965.1 Veillonellaceae bacterium | reverse complement strand
TTTTGTGGAACCCTTTATCATAACCAGCAGCCAATAATTTAGTAGTATCAGCCTCTGTAAAGCTTTGGTATTTGCCTTTTAATACCTCTGGGAATGGAATATATTCAATTTTGCCTTTACCATTATAGTCAATAACAGCTTGCATAAATTGGTTAAAGCTATGAGCATTACCTGTACCGCAGTTGAAAGTACCAGAAATTTCAGGATGTTCCCAGAAATAGAAGTTTACATTAACTACATCTTTAACATAAATAAAGTCACGTGTTTGACCACCATCTTCGTAGCCATCTGTACCTTCAAATAGATTGATAATACCAGTTTCTTTATTTTTGTAGAACATTTGACGAACTAATGAAGCCATTTTATCTTTATGAGCCTCATTAGGACCATATACGTTAAAGTAACGTAAGCCTACTACTTGAGCTGTATATTCACCTTCATATTTTCGTACATAGCGATCGAACAACAATTTGGAGTACGCATATGGGTTAAGTGCTTCTTCAGCTTCTGGTTTTTCTACGAAACCATTGGTACCATTACCATAAGTAGATGCAGAGGATGCATAGATAAATGGAATACGACGGTCTTGGCAATAGTGGAATAGATTTTTAGAACCTTCATAGTTATTCTTCATCATGTATTTGCCATTATATTCCATTGTATCCGCACAAGCACCTTCGTGGAATACAACTTCGATAGGACCTACATCAAATGTACCATCAGCGATAGCACAATCAAAATCATCACAATCGATATAATCCAAGAATTCTAAATTTTGAATATTTCGGATTTTACGACCATCTGTAAGATCATCAACAATAAGAATATCTGTACGACCACGGTCATTTAATGCTTTTACAATGTTACTACCGATAAAACCAGCACCGCCTGTTACGATAATCATAATTTACCCTCCTTAGCCATAGTAGCTATTTTCCCTACAATATCTGATGTAGAGTAACCTTCTTTAAATGAAAGTACCTCTACATGATCTACGGACTCACGTCCAACAATATCTTCTATTTTATAATCGCCGCCCTTAACTAGCGTATTAGGACGTAAATAAGCTAATAGTTCAGCTGGTGTATCCTCTTCGAATAAAACCACACCATCGATACAACGCAACGCACTTAATAATGCTGCGCGATCTTCTTCACTTACGATGGGACGCGTTTCCCCTTTTAGGCGTCTAACAGAAGCATCGGAATTTAATCCAATAATTAAATGATCACCTAACTGAGCCGCCTCTTGTAAGTACGTAATATGTCCGCGATGAAGAATATCAAAACAACCATTAGTAAACACAACAGTTTCACCTTTGTTTTGCCATTGTGCAATGAGCTGCTTCATCTCTTCTTTTGTGTATAAAGGTTTAGATTGAACACTATGCTTATAAGAATGCCATAAATCCAATAGTTCAGATCGGTGGATTGGATATGTGCCCACCTTAGATACAACAATGCCAGCAGCACCATTTGCGATATGTAATGCCAAACGCATAGAAAGACCGCTAGCAAGGCATGTCATCATCATAGATACAACCGTATCGCCTGCACCACTTACATCGAATACCTCTTGTTGTGTAGCCGGATTATGCCATGTGCGTCCATCCTTTGCAATAACAGTAATCCCTTTTGCTGACCGTGTAGCCACAATATATTCTAAATCAACATTAGCCAGTACTGACTTAGCTGCCTCTACGATAGTGGCATCATCGTTAGCTAACTTATGACCTACACATTCACCTAGTTCTTTTACATTCGGTGTAATGTAGGTTGCACCATTATATTTAGACCAGTCTGAACCTTTAGGATCTACAATGGTTTGTACGCCATACTCCTTAGCTAAACTAAAGATTTTTTTAAGCAATGTTGGTGTACAAACGCCTTTGCCATAGTCAGAAACAACAATGCCATCGATACCCGCTTTACAGAGATTTTCCAACCATGTAGATAGTTTCTGTTCTTCATGGATTGTCAAATCTGTTATGGTTTCAAAATCTAAGCGCATCATCTGCTGACGATCACCTAAGATGCGCATCTTAGTAATAGTAGATCGATCGTCGCTCGTCAATAAACCTGTTGTATCAATCTTATCTGCATCAAGTAACTGTTGTAATAAACGACCATGGTCATCATTACCGGCAATAGCACCAAGATATACTGTGCAATCTAAATTTGATAAGTTTGACGCAACATTACCAGCGCCACCAAGCACTTCTTTCATCTTTGCCACGCGGTTTACAGGAACCGGTGCTTCCGGAGAAATACGACTTACATCACCAAAAACATAACGATCTACCATCACATCACCTATAACGGCAATCTTTAGATTGGGTAGTTGTTTTGTCAAAAATTGATTAATGGTAGCATTTATCATAATCCACCTATTCCTTACCACAATATACATGCATAACGACTTACATAAAATACTTGGCATCAAACATGTATCTATTTATAAATAAGACCGTAACGGTTAATAATCTTCTTCAATAATTTCACACATGATATGACCAGCCAAAATGTGCATTTCTTGAATACGAGCTGTCACATTACTTGGAATAGCCAACGTAATGTCGCATAATTCAGCTAGTTTACCACCGCCTTCACCGGTGAAAGCAATGGTATGCATACCAATAGAACGGGCCATTTCCGCCGCTTTGATAACATTCTTGGAGTTCCCAGATGTAGAAATACCAATAAGAACATCACCTGTACGGCCTAGTCCCTCTACTTGACGTGCAAAAACAGATTCAAAATCATAGTCATTCGCAATCGCTGTTAATGCAGATGTATCAGTAGTTAATGCAATCCCTGCAAGAGAGCGTCGTTCCTTTTTAAAGCGACAAATCAATTCCGCCGCTAAATGTTGAGAGTCCGCAGCAGAACCGCCATTACCACAGAACAAAATTTTATTTCCATTTTCTAAAGCCGCCTTACAGCGATAGGCAATTTCTTGAATGGTATCCATATGCTCCATCGTTTTACCAAAAACCTCGAGATGCTCTGTAAAACGATCTGCAATGATTGGATTTAAATCAGTCATTATAAAATCTCCTTTAATAGTCTATCTGCATTTTTCCAGAACAATTTCTCACATTGCTCTACAGACAAACCTGCCTCTTTAAATGCATCATATAATCGATACATTTCGGAAGCATCTTTAATTTCTGTATCTGGCTTAATACCATCAAAGTCGGTTCCTAATGCCACAACATCTTCCCCGCCTTTATCGATGAGATATAAGCCGTGTTTTACGATATCTTCAATCCGACTTATGGGTGATGTACCTAAAAATGATTGAGCGAAATTAAGGCCTATAACGCCACCCTTATTAGCAATCAGCTTGATTAAATGATCTGGTAAGTTTCTTGTATGGGCTGTAACTTCACGTGCATTGGAGTGAGATGCTATAAAAGGTACATCTAAAATATCTCCTAATTGCTCAGTACCAGCATCATTTAAATGAGAGCAATCAACGATAATGCCTAAATCCTGCATAGCCTCCACAAATTCAACACCTTTCGATGTTAATTTTTTATGCTGCTCACCACAATGAGGCTCACCTAGTCCATTTGGATAATTCCAAGTAAGCGTAATAAGTCGAACACCATCTTGATAAGCTTGTTTTAATTTATCTAAATCGCCGCCTAGTACGCCGCCCTCCTCAATAGACATAAGGGCCCCAATCTTACCGGACGCATACACGGACTCTATATCTTGATAAGAGAGCACATGTTGTATGTGCTCTCCATAATGCTGAATTTGTAATGTACATAAATTACGCATCGCTTCATAACGACCATAAGGATCGTTTGTCTCACCAAGATTGATAAAAAGTGCGAAATCTTGCACCTTACTGTGAGCTTTTTGTAATTTTTCTATATCGATTTTCCAAGTATTACGATACAAATCTCCACAATCAGGATGATCTATTACTTTCATTATCGTATCGCAGTGTAAATCTATCATAAAGCCTCACATGTAATATTAGTAATTAATTACGTTTTGGTTTTTTAGCATCTAGTTTCTTTAATGCTTTCAATTCTTCCATAAAGCTATCAATATTATCAAACTTACGATATACGCTAGCAAAACGAACATATGCAACTTGGTCAATATCTTTTAATTGTTGCAATACTAGTTCGCCAATGCGATCCGTAGTTACCTCTTGATTGATTTCATTTCGAATATCGCGCTCTACATCATTAACCACTTGTTCCATCACGGACATTGGTACGGTACGTTTATCACAAGAACGCAATAAGCCATTTAATAATTTACCGCGATCAAATAGTTCACGACGTCCGTTTTTCTTTAATACCATAAGTGGTACTTCTTCTATAATTTCATAGGTAGTAAAGCGACGGCCACAATTGATACATTCGCGGCGACGGCGAATACTATTACCTTCATCAGTCGTTCTAGAGTCTGTTACCTTCGTGTCTGTGTGTTGGCAATAAGGACATCTCATCTGTTACTACTCCTTTTTCTAATAATCACTCTAAAATAGTGCATAATACGCCCATTTTCTCTACTATATATAGTACCATGAAACCCCTTAAAATACAAAGAATCCCTAGGATTTCCTAGGGATTCTTCTATTATTCTACAGTATTTTATTTTATGAAATACTTTAGAAATAATATTTTTAATTTTACCTACGATTATAACTATCGTTTAGGAGCATCTTGAACGCGAAGCAAGCAGTCGCCAGATTCGATACGGCTACCTTCACGAACTAGAATTTCTTCTACGATACCATCGATAGGAGCTGTAATTGTTGTTTCCATCTTCATCGCTTCTGTAACGATTAATGGTTCACCTTTAACTACAGATTGACCATTCTTAACGAGGATCTTAACAACAGAACCGGACAATGTAGCACCGATTTCGCCAGGATTAGATTCGTCTGCTTTACGACGAACAACACCAGTAGTCTTAGCATGTTTATCATGAACTTTAATGCCACGAGGTTGACCGTTGAACTCGAACAATACGATACGGTTACCATCTTCATCAGGATCAGATACACCATTCATCTTAATGATCAATGTTTTACCTTTTTCGATAGTTACTTGTATTTCTTCACCACGCTTCATACCGAAGAAGAATGTTGGAGTATCGAGTACAGATACATCACCAAAGTCTTTTACAAATTTATTGTAATCTTGGTACACCTTAGGATATAAGCAGTATGCGCTAATATCTTCATCAGTTGTATTAGCACCCATTTCACTTAATTCATGACGAACATGTTCAAAGTCTGTTGGAGGTAATACAGCACCAGGACGAACTGTAATAGGTTTAGCACCTTTTAAGATAATTTTTTGTAACTCTTCAGGGAAACCTTGGTATGGAGTGCCAAGACGACCTTCAAAGAATTCTACCACGGATTGAGGGAAGTCTAATACATCGCCTTTTTCGTAAATATCTTTTTCAGTCAAGTTGTTTTGTACCATGTACAATGTCATGTCACCTACAACTTTAGAGGATGGAGTTACTTTAATGATATCACCAAACATCATATTTACTTGATGATATACTTTTTTGATATCATTCCAACGATCACCAAGGCCTACCATCTTAGCTTGTTGTTGCAAGTTGGAGTATTGGCCACCTGGCATTTCATGTTGATATACTTCAGTGTTAGGGTATGCTTCTGCTTTATCTACACCTTTGTAGTATGGACGAATGCTACCAAAATAGTGAGACATTTCTTCCATGTAGTCAATATTCATATCAGGTTGACGGTCATGGCCACTCAATGCATAGTACATGGAGTTCATGCTAGGTTGAGATGTGCCATTAGCAAATGCAGAGTATGCTAAGTCGATAACGTCTACACCAGCATCTACGGCACGACCATAAGAGTAAATAGCATTGCCAGAACCTTCATGAGTATGTAAATGAATTGGCACATTAACAGCATCTTTTAATGCAGATACAAGGTTATAAGCTGCTTGAGGTTTTAAAAGACCTGCCATATCTTTAATAGCAATAATATTAGCACCCGCTTTTTCAAGCTCTTTAGCCATATTTACATAGTAACCTAAATTGTATTTAGGACGACTACTATCAAGAATATCACCTGTATAGCACAATGCTACTTCAGCAATTTTATTTTGTGCACGTACTTCATCAATAGCTACATGCATATTATCAAGGCTATTTAAGCTATCAAATACACGGAATACATCAATGCCGTTTGTAGCAGCACGTTGGATAAATTGACGAACTACATTATCTGGATAGGATGTGTAACCAACTGCATTGGCACCGCGAATCAACATTTGAAGCAATGTATTTGGTACTTCACGACGGAACATGCGTAAGCGTTCCCATGGATCTTCATGTAAGAAGCGATAGGATACGTCGAATGTAGCACCGCCCCAGCACTCTAATGAGAATAAGTTAGGAACACCTTTCGCAGCATGACCAGCTACGCGTGCCATATCAATTGTACGTAAACGTGTAGCAAACAAGGATTGATGAGCATCACGCCATGTAGTATCTGTAAAGAATACTTGTTTTTGGTCAGATAACCATTTACTGAAGCCTTCTGGACCTAATTCATCAAATTTTTGTTTTGTACCAGCTGCAGGAGATACATCTAAATTAGATGGCATTTGAATTGGTTCAAAATCAGGTACTTCTTGAGGGCCTGCACCAGAGTAACCATTGATTGTTACGTCTGCAATGTAACGCAATAATTTAGTACCGCGGTCACGGTCAGGTTTCAATTCGAATAATTCTGGATGATCTTCGATGAAGTTAACAGTGTAGTTACCGCTTTGGAATTCAGGATGTTCAAGAACGTTAATCAAGAAGTGAATATTTGTTTTAACGCCACGAATACGGAATTCTTTCAAGCAACGAAGCATTTTACGAATAGTTTCTTCATTGTTAGGACCAAATGCAGTTGCTTTTACAAGTAAGGAATCATAGTAAGGTGTTACTACGGCACCTGTGAAAGCATTACCAGAGTCTAAGCGGATACCAAAGCCACCGGAGCTACGATATGCCAAGATTTTACCTGTATCAGGCATGAAGTTATTTTTAGGATTTTCTGTAGTGATACGACATTGAATTGCAGTACCTTTACAAGGAACTTCATCTTGTGCAGGAATGCCTACTTCTGGGCTATGTAAGTCATAACCTTCAGCAATACGGATTTGAGAATGAACAATATCAATATCTGTAATCATTTCTGTTACAGTATGTTCTACTTGGATACGAGGGTTAACTTCGATGAAATAGAAGGAACCATCAGCAGTTACCAAGAACTCTACAGTACCAGCATTAACGTAGCCTACATTTTTCATGATTTTAACGGCTGCATCACATACGGCTTTACGAGTTTCTAATGGCAATGCAAAAGCTGGCGCCATTTCAACAACTTTTTGGTGACGACGTTGTACAGAGCAATCACGTTCATGTAAATGAACTACATTACCATGTTCATCACCAAGGATTTGTACTTCAATATGTTTAGGTTCAACGATAAGTTTTTCTACATATACATCATCATCGCCAAAAGCAGCTTTTGCTTCAGATTTAGCGCGATCATATGCATCACGAAGATCTTCTTTGCGATGAACCTCACGCATACCACGGCCGCCACCGCCATTTACGGCTTTAATCATCAATGGGAAACCATGAGTATTTGCAAATTCTTCTAATTGTTCAAAATCACGCAAAGCCCCATCTGAACCAGGGATCATTGGGATATCTGCCAATTTAGCTTGTGCACGAGCATTAACCTTATCACCGAACATATTCAAATGTTCTACATGAGGTCCAATGAAAATGATACCTTCTTCACCACAACGACGAGCGAACTCTTCGTTTTCAGATAAGAACCCATAACCTGGATGGATAGCATCAATATCATGTTCTTTTGCAATACGGATAATATCTTCAATATCAAGATATGCGTCAACTGGTTTTTTACCTTCCCCTACGAGATAGGCTTCGTCAGCTTGGTTGCGGTGCAAGGATAATGTATCCTCTTTGGAATAAATGGCTACAGTTTTAATACCCATTTCATTACATGCACGGAACACGCGGATCGCAATTTCACCACGGTTGGCAACCAATACGGATTTAATTTTTCTCATGTATTGCCTCCTACTAGCTTCCACTAATGTGAACTATCAGCTTTCATTTTTATTAATATATGAATATTTCCTATACTTATAGTCAAAACAATATATTTGGAAAACTCATCAAAATTTATGATGAGTATAATATTCATAATTACATATAACTATTATACAATATTTTCCACATATTTAAAGGATTATATTAATTACGAAATCATAAAATACATTATCCGCTGTTCATGAGTAAAACTCATATGTCTTTTATCGATGTACATCGAACTAGTTCTATATACTATATAATTAATCACCTAAGAAATGATTCATTAATCGGTTGAGTTGTTCTTGGTCATTGGCCCCCATCAACTCACGTGCAGAATGCATTGCCAACAATGGTAAGCCTACATCCATGGTTCTCATCGGCAACATAGCAGATGAAATAGATCCAACTGTAGACCCTCCTGGTATATCAGAACGATTTACATAAATTTGGTAGTTTGCTTCAGCTTCATCACACAAACCTTTAACAATGGCAATGGCTCTTGCATCACCTGCATAAGATTGGCTACATGCTATTTTTAGGGCTACCCCTTTATTAAGTGTAGGAATATTAGTGATATCATTTTTCTCAGGATAATTTGGATGTAAACCATGGGCTACATCAGAGGAAATCATAAATCCTTTTGAAATGAAACTTTCCATCTCTTGATTAGAATATCCCAATGCATCATATACACGTTTAATAAGGTTTGGTAAAAGCATACCTGCCCCACCCTGTTTTGTACGACTCCCTACCTCTTCATTATCAAAGAGAATGGCACAGCGTACACCATTAGCATTATGTTTACGAGCTTGAATAATCCCTGAAAGTACACCAAAGCAAGATGTTAGATTATCAAGGCGAGGTGCGCTAATGAAATCACCTTCTGTGCCAAGTACACAGCCTTGTTCTGTTGGGTATAATGTCATTTCATAGGACAAAATTTCAGATGGATCACAATTGACTTCATCAGCTAAGAACATAGTCCACTCATCATATTGAGTATCAGACTCTGGAAATAAACTTGGATTATTACTATCATGTAAAGATTTTGTTGATTGTTCCTTATCTTTACGATCCATCATTAATATAGGAAGCATTTCCTTTTGGCGATTTAATTTAACGCCATCATTAACGGTGCGATTCATATGTATAGCTAAGTTTGGAACGATTGCAATAGGACGTTTTGTATCAACCAATACAGAATCAACATCAAAGGCATTATCACCTTTTAATACTACGGTACCAGCCGCTCCTAGAGGACGATCAAGCCATGTATTTTCAATGAGACCACCATACATTTCTACATTCAGTTTTGTGTACCCTTTTACAGAGGTAATAGGATTAGGTTTAACACGGATCGCAGGAAAATCCGTATGCGCCGAAGCAATACGTAATGTATCTTCTGGTTTTTTCCCTATATGAAAGGCAAACAATGTAGTACCAAATACATTAACAACATAAGAACCAGAGTCTAATTGCCACTCATCATCTAAATTAAGTTCTGTAAATCCTGAGTCCAATAACATTTGCAAGCTTGTATCAACCGTATGGTATGGAGATGTGCAAGCACCAATATATTTCAATAACTGTTCATTATCAAATTTCATAGTTTCCTCCTATGTAAAATAATGATGCAATTCTTTTATTCACTAGGAATAGTTCATATATGTATAATATTACAACATATACATTAATAATATATTAACTACACTTATTTTATCACAAAAAAGCCGTCCCAAACGGGACGGCTTTCCGTATATTTTGTAACTACATATCAAAACAACTCTAAAATCTAAAGTTTTATGTATTACAAGTATATTATTTTATCATTTTCAGTTCTTACCACATACCGATAGCTTTCATCCATACGGAACCAAGTCCCATAAAGATAATCAAGTTGATTACGGATGCGAAGAAACCAAGTTTCCACCATGTATTTTGAGGAACATAACCAGTATTGAAGATTACTGGAGATGGACCTGCTGCATAGTGAGTTAAAGACATACACAAGTTAGATGTGAATGCAATCATCAACAATGTTAACATTGGTGGTGCACCTGCAGAAATAGCAATTGCAGAGAATGCTACGAACATTGCAGAAATATGTGCAGTTAAAGATGCGAATACATAGTGGGAATATGTATTAATAAGTACAGCTATAACGAAGGCAATAATCCAAGATCCTTCTGGAATATAACCACCTACAAGTACTGTTGCCCATTTGATGAAACCTAATTTGGACAAGAAACCAGCAAAGCCCATTAATGTACCCATCCAAACTAATGTATCCCAAGCACCTTTTTCACTTTTAACATCGTCCCAAACAAGAACACTTGTAGCAAGCAAAATAGAAATACCTAAGAATGCAACTGTTGTTGCATCAAGTTTAGTAAATTGAGAAGTAGCCCATAAAACTAAAGCTAAAATAAATACGCCTAACATAACCCATTCTTGGAAGGACATTTTACCAAGGCCTTTTAACTCTTCTTTAATCATTTGTTGTGCTTCACGAGCATCTTTAATTTCAGGTGGGTAAACTTTATAAATAAAGTACGGCATAATGATCAATGCAATGATACCAGGTACGATAGCTGCCATAGCCCAGTCACCCCATGTAATACCGATGCCAAAGGATTGAAGCGCCAATGCTGCAACCAATGTGTTACCAGCCATAGATGTTTGGAACATAGCAGATGTAATCGTATTAACTTGATAAATGGATTGCATCAAGAAGGAACCAATTTTACGAGGACCATCTTGAGGTTCAGAACCAAATGCTTTTGCCAAGCTAGTAGTAATCGGCATAATAACACCACCTACACGAGCTGTGTTAGATGGAGTTGCTGGAGCCAAAATTAGATCAGATAAAGCTAATGCATAAGCTAAACGTAAGGAGCTACTACCAAAAGCAGCAATCAAATTATATGCAATACGTTTCCCCAAACCAGTTTTAATAAAGCCACGAGAGAATAAGAACGCACCTACGATTAACCAAATAGCAGAGTTAGCAAAACCGGAGATAGCTTCACCAATTTTCAAAGTACCAGTCAAAGCTGCTACAGTAATCACAACGATGGATACGCCACCAATCGGTAATGGCTGAGTAATAAAGCCTACGATTGTAGCCACAAAGATGGCGAATAAATGCCAAGATTGAGGTGTTAACCCCTCTGGTGTCGGAATAAACCATAGGCCTATACCAAAGACCGCTGGAATAATCCAGTTTAACAGTTTTTTCATACACATACCTCCTACATAGGAAAAAACTAAAATATATAACTGCTGAAATACCAAGGCATCGCAAGGTGACTATAAAACACACAGTAGCCCCTATCCTACGGTGTCTTCAGTATATATCAGTAGTATGTGAAGTGAGATATATAATTATTTTTTCTTATAATAAATATAATATATTACATCATAAAAAGAAATGAGAAAAAGCTGTGCATCACGAGGTATGCACAGCTTTCATTAACATATAAATCCTATTCTGGTAAAGATACGTTTTCTAAGTTTGTTTTCTCGATAGCTTCAATATCACCTTTATCACAAAGATTTGCAATAGTTGGATCAATTGGCAAACGATTCAACAATAATAGACCGTATTTTTGAAGGATTTCTTCAATGTGGCTTTCACCAAAGATTTGATAATCCTTACCATTATCTGGGCAATGGAAGTAAGAGTAGTTTTCCACTACACCAATAATAGGCACTTGCATTAAATCAGCCATCTTAACTGCTTTTTCAACAATCATGGATACCAAGTCTTGAGGAGATGTAACAATGATGATACCATCCAATTTCAAAGATTGATATACAGTAATTGCTACGTCACCTGTTCCTGGCGGCATATCAACGAATAAATAATCGATGTCTTTCCAAATAACATCACTATAGAATTGTTTTACCACATTGCCTAAAATAGGACCACGCCATAAAACAGGATCTGTATCGTTTTCCAAAAGGAGGTTAACAGACATAACGTCAATGCCGCCTTTAGATTTTACAGGATACATACCAATTTCGTCAGCATATGCTTTTTCCTTGATACCAAACATTTTAGGAATAGAAGGACCTGTAATATCTGCATCGAGGATACCAACTTTGTAACCTTTACGCGCCATAGTAATAGCCATTAAGCTTGTAACGGAGGATTTACCTACGCCACCTTTACCGGATACTACGCCAATTACATGTTTAACAGAACTAAGCTCGTGTAAAGGAGCTGTAAGGTCTTGAGGTTGTTGAGGAGCGCCGCCACCGCAACCAGAAGATTTAGATGGGCATCCGCCACAATCACTGCTGCTACCGCAACCCATAGTAAACACCTACTTTCTTTGAGGAACTACCTCACATCTATATGTAAAACTTTTTCTCTATATGGTAGATACAATGTATCTACTGTTACATTGTATCATGTCATATCAAACTTTATCAATATATTACTCGCCACAGAACTCTTTAGTTAAGGCACCGAGAATTTCCATGCCCTTTGTGATTTCTTCTACTGTTGGTACTGTATAGCTTAAGCGGAATGCATGTCCTTCCCCTGCACCATCAGCAGCAAAAGCACCACACTTAATGATCCCTACATTGCGATTCATACACGTTTCGAAGAATTCGTCACAATCTACATCCTCAGGCATCGTCATCCATGCGAACATACCACCTGTAGGCTGAGTTAACTTAACCTTAGAACTTGCATACTTATTAAATGCATCAAGCAAAGCATCACATTTAGTCTTATATACTTTACGTACATTTTCTAAATGTGCATCATAATCGATTGTATCAAGAACTTTAGCTACCACCTTTTGTGTAACTAATGGCATTTGACCAGCTGTATTATTCTTTAAAGCTTGGATAGCTTCGATTACCTTCTCTGGGCCAAATAGGAAACCTACACGTAAACCTGCAGATAATGTCTTCGAATAAGAACCAGCATAGAGAACACGATTTTCGGTATCAAAAGATTTAAATGTTGGAATGTATTCACCAGCAAAACGAATTTCACCATATGGATCATCTTCATAGATGAATAAATCATATTTAGAGGCAATAGCGTAAATTTCTTTACGGCGTTCCAATGGCATTGTAATACCTGTAGGATTTTGGAAATTCGGAATGAGATAAATATATTTACCCTTACCAGACTGAGCGGCTTTTTCTAATTCACTAGGAATCATGCCGTACTCATCAGTCTTAATGCCTAATGCTTTACCGCCCATGTTGCGTACAGAATTGATGGCACTTGTGAAAGTAAATTCATCCATATATACTTCGTCACCAGGTTCCAATACAGTAATTGGTACAAGACCTAATAGTTGACCTGCACCATTAGAAATAATAAGGCCTTGGCCTTCTGGATTCATCTTATGTGCTTTTACAAGACGATCTAATGTCAATTCCGCTAAACGTGCATCACCTTGCATTGGGCCATATTGTAATAAACTCATTGGATTAGAGTGAACTACTTCATCGAATGCCTTTTCAATGATTTCCACAGGAATCGCTTCTGGCGCTGGATTGCCAATACCAAAGCTGATAAAACCTTCTACGCCTACACCACGTTCAAATACTTCGCGAATAAAATTTGGACCTTTTAAAGTGACACGTTCAGGAAGAGAAAAACTCATACAATCGCCTCTTTCATATATACTAAGTTAAAAATATTACTACGTTAAAAAATTACGCATTAGGATCATGTTCTTGTTCAGCATTCTTCTTATTAATATAGTTCTTATATACTTTCCAAAGAATGAAGTATACAACACCTGCAACAAGAACAATAATTCCTAATCGCCCCATATTCTCTTGGAAATTTACAATATCTGTACCGATAGCAACTTCAAGAGCTGTAGATGGGAATTTACCAATTAAATTTGCTAAGATATAGTCTCTCGGTTTAATTTTACTAATAGCACCTAGTGCCGTAATAACACCAGATGGGAAGTATGGTAAGGATCGTGCAAATAACATAACCACAAAACCATTTTTACCGGAGAAATCATCTACTTTCATCAATACCGTACTCTTAGCAATAAGCTTATCCGCCGTATCACGCAAGAAGTAACGCATAATGTAAAAGCTAATGACTACACCAATTGTTTCTGCAAGCCAAGAAATAATTATGCCTGGCCACATACCGAATACTAATCCATTTGCTGTAGATATAAAGATAGATGGTAAGAAACCAACAGCATTAACAAAAATATCGAGAAGCATACTAACGACCATGGCCATAGGACCAAAGCCTTGGATATACTCTGCTATTTCATCCATAGATCCACTCGTCGCTAAATGCCACATAGTTGGATAAAATGTAGGGTCTACTATATTGATGGCAATTAATAGAATGACAAAACCAATGCCTGCTATTAACTGTACCCAACCTTCACCAGAAGGCTTTAATTTTCTTGTACTCATATATACCTCGTTTTATAAAAAAACTAGTTCCATTATATCACGGATTCTATAGAACTGTTATATAAGAACGCATATAGTTTATTTTTATAGATACGTATAATTAAATTAGCATAAAAATTATCGAAAGATGTATAATACTATTATAACGAGAATTTTCTTAATGAAAGAAGGTATATTATGGTATCAGCAGGTCAAACAGCTACGGCAACTGTAACAGTTACAGAATCTAATATTGCAAAAACAATAAAGTCTGGTTCTTTAGAGGTCTTTGCCACACCAGCCATGTGTGCATTAATGGAAGAAGCAGCACAAGCAGCAGTACAACCATATTTAGAAGAAGGTGAAGGTACTGTAGGTATCGCTCTATCCATTACTCATGAAGCCCCTACTCCACTTGGTGCAACTGTTACTGCTAAAGCTACAGTTAGTGCTGTAGAAGGACGTAAAATCACCTTTGACATCGAAGCATCTGATGGTATTGGTATCATTGGTCGAGGAACTCATGAACGATTTGTTATTAATAACGAAAAATTCATGGCTAAAGTGGCTAGTAGAGCAAAATCTAACTAATAGTTTACTATTTTACCAATAGCTTTATAACTAATAGATTTATTGCTAATATCTTACTTTATTAAAATAATAAAATACAATCAGAACCACCCGTAAAACGGGTGGTTTGCTCACGGGCTATAAGCCCGTAGT
>CADFKY010000019.1 GCA_902834965.1 Veillonellaceae bacterium | reverse complement strand
TCGCCAACAGGGTCCTGATGGCATGTCAATAGGTGTTGTACGCATTGATGATGTACTAGCGTTTAATCCATCCTATGCGGATTATAAACAAGCCAAGAATGAACTGGAACTTTTACAACGTCAATATGAACTTGAACAACAAGCCTTAAATGCCAAGTCAGAGACACAAGATGAACAGTTGAAAACACTTGCACTGGATTCAACCTTGTCAGATGCTCTTACGGTAGAATTGCAAACTCGTATTGCAACAAAAGAAAATGAACTAAATCAGCAATTAAATTCGAAGCGCAATGAATTGACTCAAAAGTATTTAGCTGAGTTAAAGGTTAGTACTAATGAATATGATCTGGAAATCGTAAACCTTCAATTAGACTTATATGCCTATGATGCACGTGTATATATAGATGATGCACAAAGAGCAGCGGCTATGGCTGAAAAGGCTAAAAAAGAAGAAAGGTTAAAAGAATTATTAGCTAAGAGAAAGCCGTCGGATTTCGATGTGGATTCAATTAAAGCAAAGGTACAGGCTGAGCTTGCTCCAATGCAACAAAAAGGGCAGGAAGAGCTCAATCAATACGCTGCATCCCTACAGAAGGAATTAGCTGAGAAACGAGACTCCATGGTGCAACAACAAGCACAAGCCATCATTGCTAATAATAATCTGCCTGTGGCGCAAGATTGGAATGATACATGGGCAAAAAAACTTTCAGATAAGGAAGCTGAAGTGAGTGCACTTCATGAGGCCATTTTAGAAGATGTTCGTATGCGTGTAGCAATTATTGCTGAGGAACAACATTTAGATTTAGTCATCATCGATGATGGTGGTAATATTAAAGGGCTTGATATTACTGATGCAGTGAAGGCGTCCTATCGAGTTCAATAAGGAGTTATATTATGAATAAACGTATTAAATCTTTAGTATTAGGTGCATCTTTAGTAGCTTCCATGGCTATTTTAGGTGGTTGTGGTTCTAATAATGTTGGTTACGTTGATAGCGTGAAAGTAGCAAATAGTACTGAAAAAGGTATTGAAATTACTAAAGAAATTAACGCTAAAAAAGCTGAACTAGATGCTAAAATTGCTGCTGCTGATGAAGCATCTAAACAAAATGTATTTAACCAAGCGAATCAAGAATTAAATGCCTTTGCAAATGCAAAAGCACAAGAATACCGTCAATATCAAGAACAAAAAATCAATGAACTTGTGAAAGAAAAAAAACTTGATGTTATTATTGAAAAAGGCGCTGTTGTTGGTGGTGGCTCTGATGTAACCGATGATTTGATCACAAAAATGGGTAAGGCTTCTGACGATCAAATCAAAGAAGTTGAAAACGCAGCTAAAGCTCAAGAGCAACAAGATGCTCAGCAAAATGCACAGCAAGCAGATCAAGCTACAACAAGTACAACTGAAGCTGCACAATAATTGAGGATTACCACAGGGGGAGGAGTTTGCCTTGGAAAAAACTTTACAGGAACTCGCAAATTTAGTAGGCGGTCAACTTATAGGGGATGAGTCTATTGTCATTACTGAGACACGTAGCTTTGAACAAGCGGTAAAACAATCCATAACTTTTGCAATTGGTGAATATGTTGAACATATTGCGTTATGCCAAGCGGGTGCTGTTATCGTTGAATCAGAAGTAAAAAATGCACCGATGGCGCAAATCGTAGTTGATAATGCAAAATCTGCATTTGCCCAAGTGCTAGAAGTATTCCATCCACCTGTTGTAGTTCCCCGTGAAGTGCATAGTACTGCTATTATTGGCAAGAATGTTACACTTGGTAAAAATGTAGCTATTGGTGCCTATTGTGTTATTAATGATAATGCTGTTATCGGTGATAATGTAACGATTCGACCTTATGTATATATTGGTCATAATGTACGAATTGGGGAAGATTCTGACATCTATGCGGGTGCTATCGTACATGAGAACTGTATTTTGGGTAAACGCGTTGTATTGCGTGCTAAAGCAGTTATCGGTGGTGAAGGTTTTGGTTTTGCCACAGAAAATGGTATTCATACGCATATTCCTCAAGTAGGCAATGTTATTCTTGAAGATGATGTAGAAATTGGCTCTTGCACTACTATCGACAATGCTACAATGGGATCTACCTTGGTACGCCGCGGTACCAAAATTGACAATCTTGTTCACCTTGGCCACAATGTTGAGATTGGAGAAGATTGTTTCTTAATCGCACAGGTTGGGATTGCAGGTAGTACAAAATGTGGTAACCATGTAATCTTTGCAGGACAAACAGGCTGTACAGGTCATATTACAATTGGAGATAATGTACAATTTGCAGGTAAAACAGGAATTACTGGCAATGTGCCTTCTAATTCTGTTATGGCTGGGTATCCAATGAGACCTCATAAAGAGTGGCTAAAATTGGCTGCTTACGAGAATCGTTTGCCAGAAATGGTGAAAACTGTAAAACAATTACAAAAAGAAATTGACGCTTTGAAAGCACAGCTTAAGGAGAGCTAATAATCCATGTATAGGTTTATGAAAATCTTTAGTGCCTTTATTTGCTTATTACCTAAAGGTTTGCAATATGCTATTGGTACATTGCTTGGTGAAATTGCGTGGCTAGCGGTGCCGCCTAAACGCAAGCGCTTAGCAATCGGCCAAATTCTATTCTGTAATATTACAGATGATCCAAAAGAAGCTCGACGTATTGCGAAAGCTAGTACTACACGCTTTGGTCGCATGATTATTGATGTATTACGCTATCCAGAGATTAAGGATGGCGCATACAAAGATATGGTGGAGTTTATTAATCGAGAGTACTTAGATGATGCCTTAGAAAATGGTCGAGGTGCAATTTTAGCTGCTGTTCATAGTGGTAACTGGGAACTTTTAGGTGGCGTTCTTGCTTCTGAAGGATATCCATTGATTTCTGTGGCTATGAAACAGAATGGTGATGCCGATAAGTTTATCAATGAATATCGTCGGATTATGCATCAACATGTGACCTATAAAACAGGTGTTCGTGAAATGATTAATGAACTAAAAAAAGGTGCATTTTTAGGCCTTATTATGGATCAGGACCCTGGTGATGATGGCGTTCTTGTACCATTCTTTGGCTATGAAACATTGACGGCTGCTGGGCCAGCTGTACTGGCTCGTATGCAAGATGTGCCTATTATTTTTGTAACCATACATTATAGCCCGTTTTCTGAGAAATATGAGATTGAAGCACATCCACCAATTTATGTGGAACGTACAGATGATAAAAAGCGTGATATAGCGGTAACAACAACTCGTCTAAATGAGTTTATTGAAGATTATATTCGACGATATCCTGAAGAGTGGTTCTGGCTTCATAACCGTTGGAAATGGACTCGTCGTTTTTATGGTGAACAAATAGATACACCACCTGATGTTTTTCAATAGTTAATAATTTTAAAGAGATTTTGTTTATGCGATTGTGGAATCTTCAAGATGAAACTGATTCCTACTAGCATGGATGAAATCTCTTTTTATTTTATAACTTATAACTTAGTGTTTAAAAATAGTCTATTAAAATTTTAAAGACTAAGAATAGTCTTTCCAATTAGCGTAATATATGGTAAATTTCTTGTAACGCCTATGCAAATAGGGTATAATACATATTGGTGTATAGTAAACGTGAATTCGGATTATGAAAGGACATTCTTATGAGTAAGCCACAACAAACAATAAAAAAGGCTGTTTCATATCAAGGGATTGGCCTTCATAGCGGTGAACCAGTACATATGGTTTTTAAGCCTGCACCTGAAGATACAGGAATTGTGTTTGTCCGCACGGACATTGAAGGGCATCCTTCTGTGCGAGCACACATTGATAATGTGACGAACACTATGCGCGCTACCACGCTGGAAAATGGTGAAGCAAAGGTATTTACTGTTGAACATGTGATGGCAGCGTTCAGTGCTATGAATATTGATAACTGTTATATTGAAATGGATTCTCCAGAACCTCCTGTAGGTGATGGTAGTAGTGCTATTTTTGTCAATCTTATTGAAGAGGCTGGCATTGAAGAACAAATAGCATCGCGTCATCTATACAAAGTGACTCGATCTCATGCTGTTTATGATGGGGATCGTTTTATTGTGATTTTGCCATATGATGGCTATCGCATGACTTTTACATCAATTAACAGCCATCCGTTGCTTGGTACGCAACAATGTGATTTTGAAGTATCGCCTGAGTATTTCAAAGCACACATTGGATCGGCTAGGACTATCGGATTTATGAAGGAATTGGAACAATTACAGGCCATGGGGCTTGCAAAAGGCGGTAGCCTAGATAATGCATTAGTCTATGATGATGAGAAATGTCTATCTATACCACGCTTTGAGGATGAATTAGTTCGCCATAAAGCATTAGATGTTATAGGGGATTTATTCTTGTTAGGACCGATTGAAGGCCATGTAATTGCTTTGAAATCGAGTCATGAATTAAATTCAAGATTGGCTCGCAGTATAATGGAAGAAATAAGGGAGACACAGCCATGATTCTTAATCACGAAGATATTTTAGAAATTTTACCTCATCGTTACCCAATGCTTTTGGTTGATCGCATTGTTGAGTTAGAACCTATGAAACGTGCTGTGGGTATTAAAAATGCTACATTCAACGAATTGTTCTTCCAAGGTCACTTTCCAGGGAACCCAGTTATGCCAGGTGTATTATTGACTGAAGCTATTGCTCAAGTCGGTGGTATTGCATTATTATACCCTGAGGAAAATCGTGGTCTTACTCCTATGTTTACAGGTATTGATAAAGTGCGTTTCCGCCATCCTGTAAAACCTGGCGATCAAGTTCGCATGGAGGTAGATATTGTTAAAATTAAAGGTAAAATGGGCAAGGTTGAAGGCCGTGCCTATGTTGGCGACAAATTGTGCGCTAGCGGTGAATACATGTTTGCCCTTGTATAATAATTGAGGAGTGATTGTAGTGATAGTTGTAGGCATGGAAAATGCAGAATCCAACATCCATAGTACAGCCATAGTCCATCCAAATGCTAAATTGGGCAAAGATGTAATCGTAGGTCCTGGCGCCGTAATCGGCGAACACGTCGAGATTGGCGATGGCACACAAATCGGTGCACATGTTGTAATTGGTGGTTGGACAACCATTGGTAAGCGTTGTGAGATTTATCCTAACGCATCTATTGGGTTGGAACCGCAAGATTTAAAATTTAAAGGCGAAAAAAGCTATTGTAATATTGGCGATGAAACGGTTATTCGTGAATTCGTAACTATTAGCCGCGCTACTGGTGAAGGTGAAGAAACACGTGTAGGCAATAATTGTTTACTTCAAGCCTGTACACATGTGGCTCATAACTGTATCGTTGGTAATAATGTAATAATGAGTAATTGTGCTGGTCTTGCAGGGCACGCTATCGTTGAAGATCGCGTTGTTATTGGTGGCCTTGCAGGTATTCATCAATTTGTTAAAATTGGTCGTAATGCAATGGTTGGCGGGATGGCTAAGGTGGTACAAGATATCCCACCTTACGTAATTGCTGATGGTCAACCGGCACGTGTTATCGGTCTAAACTCTGTAGGCCTATCTCGTGCAGGGATTTCCGAAGATGTACGACGTGATTTGAAACAGGCATTCCGTATTATTTATCGTTCTGGATTCAGCTTATCTAAGGCGATTGAAGAAATGGAATTACAATTGGATTCTTCCGTAGAAATTGAAAATTTATTACGCTTCCTACGCAATGCTGATAGGGGAATTATGCGTACTCGTCGCGACTAATTATGAGGACCTCGTACAATGTACGAGGTCTTTTTGTGTGCATTATTACTAGTTGAGTTTTATATCAATGATAATTTACATTATATTTTTATATTTATAGAAAAGTTTTGATAGATATAATCGTAGATTTTTTAGTGCTTAAAAGGAATAAGGGAATTATAATAAAATGATGAAGAAAAGGGCATAAACCATGGCTTTTTAATGGTAAAAAGTAGCTATTTATAGTACAATATATTGTATATGATTATGTCTATTTTTAGGCCTTTTCATAGGGAACTTGAAATTACTAATTGATATATAGGCCGTGAGGCCATCTAGGAGGTATAGTCTTGGCAAAGGTAGGATTAATTGCGGGCATAGGTGTTTTGCCTGTAGAATTCATGCGTGCCGCTCATGTATTGGGCCACGAGGTGGTTGTTATCGGTGTGGTACCTGATATAGACCCGGCTCTAAAGGCTGAGGCTGATGCTTTCTACGATATTGGTGTTGCTAAACTAGGTAAAATCTTCAAAACCTTGAAAAAAGAAGAGGTTGAAGAGTTAACCATGCTTGGGAAAGTTACTAAAGAGATTCTTTTTAAAGGTCTTACGTTTCCTGATTTAAAAACATTAGGTGTTTTAAAGCGTCTTAAAAATCGTAAAGATGATACGATTATGCTTGCTATCGTTGATGAAATAGAACGAGAAGGATTTAAAGTATTAGATCAAACCGTATACTTAAAACCATTTATGCCAAAGGTTGGAGTGCTTTCAAAAGCACAACCTACAGATGAGCAATGGGCTGATATTTGTTTTGGTTTTGAACTAGCTAAACAAATGGGTGCCCTTGATATAGGTCAAACTGTTGTTGTTAAGCATAAGGCGACCATGGCTATTGAAGCTATTGAAGGTACTGATAAGTGTATTTTACGAGGTGGCGAGCTCGGCCGTGGGGATGCGGTTGTCGTTAAAACCGAAAAACCAAATCAAGATGTACGCTTTGATGTGCCGGCAGTAGGCATAAAAACGCTCATGTCTATGATTGATAGTGGTTGTAAGGTACTAGCTGTAGAAGCGGAAAAGACTATTTTCGTACAACAACAAGACGTGCTTGATATGGCAGATCGTCATGGTATTGTTATCTGTGCTGTTGACCAAGAATTTGTAAATTCCAGAAAGGATGCATAATGAAAGTCATGTTTTCCGCCGGTGAAGCTTCCGGCGATACTCATGCGGCAAGTGTAGCCAATGCATTGAGAGAAATAGATCCTTCTGTAGAAATGTTTGGTATGGGTGGCACCTTGATGGAGCGTGCTGGTGTTCGTATCGTGTATGATATTAAGAATCTTGGTGTCATTGGTATTGTAGAGATTGTGAAATCATTGCCAAAATTCTTTAAGTTGCGCACGTATTTGAAACGCGTCATGATGAAGGAGAAACCGGATATTCTCGTTTGTGTAGATTACCCAGGTTTTAATATGAAATTAGCTGCGGTGGCTCATGAACTGGGGATTCCTGTTTTGTATTATATTGCTCCAACGATTTGGGCATGGCATAGTAGTCGAGGTAATACAATCCGTAAGTATGTAACTAAGGTAGCATCTATCTTTCCATTTGAAGCTGAAGCATATCGCAAGTATAAATGTAATGTAGATTTTGTAGGGCATCCTTTACTCGACATCGTACATCCTACGATGACTAAGGATGCGGCCGAAGCATACTTTGGGGCTCGCAAAGAGGCTAAAAAGGTATTGCTCATGCCTGGCAGTCGTAAACAAGAGGTTTTATCCTTACTTGATACGATGTTAAAAAGTGGTGAGCAATTGATGGCGAAGCATGACGATATTCAATTCTTCTTGCCTCGAGCACATACAATTGATCGAAGTGAGCTAGAAGCGTTTATCGATTCTCATAAGGTGCCTGTTACGATTACGGAAGACCATACATATGACTTGATGCAGATTTGTGATGTGTGCCTTGCTGCATCAGGAACGGCTACATTAGAAACGGCGATGATGGAATTGCCAACGGTATTATTGTATCGTGTATCTCCAATTACGTATGGTATTGGTAAGATGGTTGTGAATGTAACACATGTGGGCTTGCCTAATATTGTAGCGGGTAAAGAAGTCATTCCCGAATTATTACAAGATGCTGTCACTCCAGACGCAATTGTGTCTTTGGTAGAACCATTGCTCAGAGATGTAGACAAAAATGAAGCTATGCGCAGTGAATTGCGCGAAGTACGTCATAAATTAGGTGAGCCGGGTGCAGTAAAACGGGTAGCACATCTTGTATATAATCTCGGTAAGGAGAAATGTAATGAATAGTTATTCTAGGCTCTTATACTTTGTAAAGCCTTATTATAAGCGAATGCTTTTTGCAGTGTTCTGCATGATTGTCGCTGCTGCTGCCTATTTGGTAGTACCTTGGCTAATTAAGAATGTAGTAGACCAAGTATTAGATGAAAAGAATATGTTTATGTTGAACCTCATTGTAGGTGCTATTATACTCATTTTCCTAATTCGTGGCTTTGCTACCTATGGTCAAACTTATAACATGTCCTACATCGGACAGCGCGTGATTATCGATGTACGCGAGGCTATTTTTAATCATCTACAAAAATTAAGCTTATCCTATTTCGATCGTCGTAAGACGGGCGTTATCATGAGTAATCTTACAAATGACGTAGCTGCATTGCAAACGGCCGTGGTAGATAACTTGATTTCTTTTATCACTGAATCTGTAACACTTATCGGTTCCTTGGTGTCCATGCTTCTCATTGACTGGAAATTGACGTTAGTTACTTTTATTACGGTTCCCGTAGTTTTAGTGATTATCAATGTTTTTGGTAAGAAGCTTCGCGTGGCGGGGCATGATGTCCAAGGGCGTGTAGCTGATATTACGGCACTTTTACAAGAGGTAATTAGTGCAGTTCGCGTTGTAAAATCCTTTGCTCGTGAAGATTTTGAGCGTAAGCGCTTTGAAGATGAAAATGATCGCAATTTTAAAGCAGTTATCAAAGCTACTAAATTGACTAGCTTGTTAAGCCCAATGGTTGAGTTTTCTGCGGCAATCGCTGTAGCGGTCATCCTTTGGTACGGTGGTTACTCCGTAGTAACAGGTGCTATTACTGCAGGTTCTTTGATTGCCTTCTTGATTTATGCTATTAACTTGTCGAATCCCGTAAAACGTTTGAGTCAAGTATATGGTAATATTCAAAAGGCGTTGGCTGCTGCTGATCGTGTATTTGAAATTTTAGATACTAAAACAGATGTTGTGGAGAAACCTGATGCTATTACATTGCCTGCTATTACCGGCAATGTGGAGTTTAATGATGTTTCTTTCTCCTATGATGGAGAAAAGGCTGCCTTAGAACATTTTACCTTGTCTGTTAAGGCTGGTGAAAGTGTGGCCCTCGTTGGTCCATCTGGTGCAGGTAAGACAACTCTCGCGAACTTACTACCTCGTTTCTATGATGTAACAGGTGGTTCTATTACAATTGATGGTTACGATATAAAAGATGTTACTTTTAAATCCTTGCGTGAACAAATTGGTCTTGTACCACAGGAAACCGTATTATTCAATGCTACAATTAAAGAGAATATCTTGTATGGCCGTTTAGATGCTACTGATGAAGACGTGTATGAAGCGGCTAAAGCGGCTAACGTACTTGAGTTCGTTGAGAAGATGCCTGATGGTCTCGATACAATTGTAGGCGAACGAGGCAGTTCATTATCTGGTGGACAACGTCAACGCGTTGCCATCGCACGCGCTATTTTAAAAGACCCTCGTATTTTAATTCTAGATGAAGCTACATCTGCTTTAGATACAGAGAGTGAAAAACTTGTACAAGAGGCGTTAGATCGCCTTATGAAAGGGCGTACGGCATTTGTTATTGCCCATCGATTGAGCACTGTTCAAAATGCTCATCAAATTGTTGTACTCAATCAAGGCCGCTTGGTAGAGCAGGGGACTCACCAAGAGCTATTAGCTATTGACGGCGGATTGTACAACCATCTTTATTCCGTTCAATTCTCCAATAAAGGATAACCATGTACTGGATATATAACGTATTGCTCATATTCTATTGGATTGGCTTGATTCCGGTTATTTTATACCGACTTGCCTTTGAAGATGGATTTTATGAGCGTATCAAACAGAGTGCAGGCTATATGCCAGCTTCACTATTAAAGAAAATTGAAGGGCGTCGTGCTATTTGGATTCACGCCGCTTCTGTAGGGGAAATTGTGGCTACCAGTCCATTGGTAAAAGAAGTCAAAAAGGAGTTTCCAGAAGCTGTTGTAGTTGTGTCTGTAGTTACTGCTACTGGTCATGCTATGGCTCATCGTATCATTCCTGAAGCAGAAGGAATTATATTCTTTCCCCTTGATTTACCATATTTAACTCGTAAAATTTTACATATTATTAAGCCGATTACTATTTTACTTGTAGAAACTGAAATCTGGCCAAACTTCTTACGTATCGCCGAATCGGAAAATATTCCAGTTATGATGGTTAATGGACGCATTTCAGATCGCAGTATGAAACGTTATAAGTATATCAGTGCTTTTACACGTGAAATGTTACGTTCTATTGAGCGTTTTTGCATGCAGTCCAAATTTGATGCGGCGTATATTGAAAGTTTAGGTGCTCATACACCTGATATTACCGTAACAGGTAATATGAAATACGATCAAACATATGCCACCGTATCATATGAAGAAAAACAAGCTCTTCTCGATGAATTTGGCTTTGGGAATAATCATCCTATCATTATTGCAGGTAGTACTCACAAAGGTGAAGAAGAGGCTATTTTTGAAACCTTCAAGCAAGTATTGAAAGAGTATCCACAAGCTCGTTTATTGATTGCACCTCGTGAGATTTATCGCGGTCATGATGTGCAAAATATTGCAAAGCGTTATGAATTGAGTGCTATTTGTCGTAGCGATATGAAGGAGCCTGTTCACGAAGGCATTCCCGTTGTTGTTTTAGATACCATTGGTGAACTTGGACGACTGTATAGCTTAGGCGATATTATCTTTGTTGGTGGTTCCCTTGTTAAAACTGGAGGCCATAATATTTTGGAACCAGCTGCACATGGTAAGCCAATTTTGGTTGGGCCTCATATGTTTAACTTTAAAGAAATTTTCGCCTTATTAAACTCTCGAAATGCTTGTGAGCAAGTGAAGAATGGAAAAGAGTTAACCGCTATGGTCTTGCGGTTATGTAATGATAGAGACTTGGCTAAAAAGATGGGGCAAAATTGCATGGATATCATTAAAGAAAATCGTGGTGCTACGCGACGTAATACACAAGAGTTGCGTTTGCTATTTGAGAAACATCAAATTATTCCGTAGTAAGACTAAATTTGTAGATTAGTTTACTGTATTACATAATAGGAGGCGTCACCTATGAGTGGGGAAGCATTATTCAAATCCATCGTTAGTGGTGAAGATCAATCCGTATTAGGTGATATAGCTCGCTCCAGTTTAGGCCTTTTGAGTAAAGGTTATGAGAAAGCTGTATCAATACGCAATGCTCGATTTGATGAGGGTAAAGGCGTTACGAAAGTTACAGTGCCTGTAATCAGCGTTGGCAACATTACGGCTGGTGGTACTGGAAAAACACCGATGGTGCGATTTATTTGTGATGTGCTTACTCAGAAGGGCCTTCATCCTACTGTTCTTAGTCGTGGGTACCGTGCAGAAGATAATAACAAAAATATTATTATTTCTAAAGACGGAACAATGCTTGTAGAGCCATCTATCAGTGGTGATGAGGCTTGGTTACTGGCTAAAGTTTTACAAAAATCCAATGTAATTATTGGACGTGAACGTTCTAAATCTGCAGAAATCGCTATTAATGAGCTAGGTGCCGATTGTCTTATTATGGATGATGGATTTCAACATCGTGCACTAGCAAGAGATATTGATATTGTACTAATTGATGCATCCAATCCGTTTGGCTATGAACATGTGTTGCCACGGGGACTATTACGTGAACCCCTTAGTGGTTTACAGCGCGCGGATATTATCGTTCTTACTAAGGTTGATCAAGTAGCACCAGGTATTGTATCCGGCATTCGAAAGCGATTAACTCAGATGATTCCCAATATACCTGTCTATGAAACAACACATAAACCGCAATTTATGTACACCTTAGATGAGTGGGCTAATGGTTCTGTTGGGGCTTCTGTAGATGCTTACAAGGAACAACGTATTATGGCTGTAAGTGGAATTGGAAACCCTCAATCCTTTACACAAACGTTAACTGATGTAGGGTATAACGTTGTTCATACCTTGTCATTTGGAGATCATCATGACTTTTCAAATGATGATGTAGTTGAGATTTGGAAACAAGCATTTGCTCATCAAGCTGATGCTATTTGCATTACAGAAAAGGATGCAGTTAAGTTAAGTCAGTTGCATGCAATTGAAGACTTGAAAATACCGATTCTGGTGCTATCTATAGGGATTGAATTTGTTTCTGGAAAACAAGAATTCATAGAAAATTTAGAGATTTAGTGTATAATAATAAGATACACGAATAACAGAAATGGGGTTTTATCGTGAAGTTTGGATGTGTTATTCCTGCGCGTTATGGTTCTACAAGATTACCGGGCAAACCATTAGCTGATATTGCAGGTAAACCTATGATTGAACGGGTTTATGCAAGGGTATCACAAGCTACAAAGACAGTATGTACAATTGTAGCCACTGATGATAACCGCGTATATTCTGCAGTACAACAGTTTGGGGGAACTGTTATGATGACAGATCCTAATCACCCTACAGGGACGGATCGATTAGCAGAGGTTGCTAGTCATTATACAGACTTAGATGTTGTTATCAATGTCCAAGGTGATGAACCGATGATTGATCCAAATCTTATTGATGACTTGGCACGTCTATTTGAGGAAGATCCAAACTTGCAGATGGCCACAGTAGCTACTCCTTTATTAGAGGAAGAGTACGAGGAGCCATCAGCGGTAAAGGTCATTTTAAATAATCGTAATGATGCGATGTATTTTTCTAGATCTTTAATCCCATATCCTCGTCATGACTTTGTGCGTCCGCCACTAAAACATATTGGCATCTATGCATATCGTAGAGAGTTCTTATTAAACTACGCTAAGATGGAGCCAACTCCGGCGGAGCAAACAGAATCTCTAGAACAATTACGTGCTCTAGAAAACGGTTATACAATTCGTGTTATTCTAACAAATAAACGATTTATCGGTGTTGATACACCTGAAGACTTAGCTCGTGTTAATGCAATTTACGAGCAAGAGGAGAAATAAATGAAAACAGTTCAAATTAAAGATATTACTGTGGGTGGCGGCAAGGGTTTATTTGTCCTTGCAGGTCCATGTGTTATTGAGGACTATGACCGCACATTAGCTATCGGTAAACGAGCAAAAGAGATATGCGAACGTTTAGGTGTTCCTTATATCTTTAAAGCTTCCTTTGATAAAGCTAATCGCTCTAGCTTTAACTCCTTCCGTGGACCAGGTCTTGAGGAAGGGTTAAAAATGCTTGCTTCTATTAAGAAGGAACTCAATGTACCTGTTGTCAGTGACATTCACTCTATCGAGCAAATTGAACCTGCAGCTGAAGTATTAGATATTCTACAAATTCCAGCTTTTTTATGCCGTCAAACTGATCTTGTTTACGGCGCTGCTAAAACTGGTAAATGCGTAAATGTTAAAAAAGGTCAATTCATGGCTCCTAAGGACATGGAAAATGTTCTTAATAAAATGAAAGAAACAGGTAATGAAAATCTTATGCTTACCGAACGTGGTTTTAGTTTTGGTTATAACAACCTCGTAGTTGACATGAGATCGTTCCCAATTATGCGTTCTTTCGACTATCCAGTAATCTTTGATGCTACTCATAGCGTTCAATTACCAGGTGGTGCAGGGACTAAATCTAGTGGTAACCGTGAATTTGTACCAAATTTGGCACGTGCGGCTGTGGCTAGTGGTGTAGATGGACTATTCTTTGAAGTGCATGATAATCCTGAGGAAGCATTGTCTGATGGTCCTAATATGTTGTATTTAGACCAATTCGAAGATGTGCTTCGTGATTTAGTAGCTATTGATAAAATCGTAAAAGGTTAGGGGCGGTATTTGTGACTATTTTAGAACAAGCGGCACAGGTACTTCATGAGGAAGCACGTGCTATTGAAGAATTAAGTTCTCGTTTGGATCACAATTTTGTAAATGCTGTAAATATGATTTTGGCTTGTAAGGGCCGTGTAGTATGTACAGGAATGGGAAAATCTGGTCATATTGGTCGTAAAATTGCGGCTACCTTGGCTAGTACAGGGACACCGGCACTTTTTATGCATCCTGGTGAAGGCGTGCATGGTGATCTTGGTATGATTACTGAAGATGATGTAGTGTTAGCCTTTTCTAATAGTGGTGAAACAGGAGAAATTATAAGTATTTTGCCGTCTCTGCGCCGCATAGGGGCTAAATTAATCTGTGTTGTAGGGAAACCAGAGTCTACATTAGCAAAAAATTCTGATATTGTATTGTTGGCAGAGGTAGAACGAGAAGCTTGCCCATTAGGTTTAGCACCTACTACAAGTACTACTGTTGCCCTAGCACTAGGTGATGCGTTAGCAGTATGTTTATTGGAACGCCATCATTTTACTCCAGAAAACTTTGCTGTATTCCATCCAGGTGGTTCCTTAGGTCGCAAATTATTGTTGACTGTAGAAAATATCATGCATGGTGGCGAGGATAATCCAACAGTATTTAAAGGGGCTACCGTTCGTGATGCACTCTTTGTAATGACAGAAAAAGGGTTAGGTGCAACAAATGTAATTGATGAAGAAGGACATTTGTTAGGTCTAGTGACTGATGGTGATGTTCGACGTGGACTTGATTCTGGTAGCAATTTTTTAGAATGGCCCGTAGAGGATATGATGACGTCTATGCCGCGTACGATTACCAAGGATAAATTGGCCGCAGAAGCGCTTCATTTAATGGAGAAAAATCAACCTCGCCCTATCACCGTATTACCAGTGGTTGATACTAATAATGTATGTCTTGGCATTGTTCACATTACCGATTTATTGCGTAGAGGCATTGTATAATGAATATTCAATGGATTGTTCTCGATGTTGATGGAGTTTTATCAGATGGCACTCTAATTTATACATCGACTGGAGAAGAGCTCAAAGCCTTTTCTGTAAAAGATGGTTTAGGCCTGACTGCAGCTCGTAAATCAGGGATAAAGTTAGCAATTATTACGGCTCGCGTATCTCCGATGGTAGAGCGTCGTGCAAAGGAATTGCACTTTGATGAACTTCTTATGGGGCATGCTAATAAAACTGAAGCATTAAGAGCTCTTTGTAAAAAACATCAAATCGACTTAGCTTCGGTTGCTTACATGGGGGATGATCTTAATGATTTAGGAGCTCTTCAACTCGTGGGTTTGCCGATGGCACCAAACAATGCGGTATTAGAGGTTAAATCATTAGCTAAATTTATTTCTAACGCAAATGGTGGTCATGGTGCCGTTAGAGAGGCTGTAGAATATATCTTGAAGAATCAAGGTTTATGGGATTCTGTTGTTGCAGATTATGCGCGAGAGGCCCATGCTCATGGACAATAAAGGAGGTGGGCAGAATGAATAACGAATG
>CADFKY010000018.1 GCA_902834965.1 Veillonellaceae bacterium | reverse complement strand
AAATACAAGCTCTTTTATTGATAAAATCTATTCTTGAATCCGCAGATATTCACGGCATTGAAAATATTCTAGCCGAGGATTGCGAATACATGTCCACAGGGCGTGGTATTATTGGCCGCAATCGTAATGAAAGTATTGAGTTTTTATCCTCTATGACTGAGTCTATTAAGGCAGATAATGTGCCTGTTACGTGCAAGGTGATGCATATTACCGATGTGTACGAGGAGGATGCGCTATTCCATGAAGGCCGTCATGGTTTGACTGTTTCTTATGAAAGCGGCGATAACTATGTGTACATGATTTTTGTAGATGTAAATGATGAGGGGCTCGTAGACCGCATTGTATCTAGTCAGGAAAACTATAGTATTGAGTATGATGATCTTCATTTTGGCGATGATGAAAGCGAGTATGCTTTTATTTCTGCACCAACTACGGTAAAGGATTGGATTACAGCCCTCAGCATGTGGCTTGAAACAGCGAATGTCGATGTGGATGATTTTTATCAGTACATCGATGAAGACACACGTGTTGTATTCCAAAAAGGCGATGCTGAATCCATCACCCTTGAAAGTGGCCTTGATGTAGAAGATTACTTTGATCAGCTCATGAACCAACACTTTGATGCGGTACCTCATATCATTCGCGATGAAGAAGATGGCCTTATTTTAACCTATGGTCCTATGAGTGCCATTGCAACCCTCAATGAAGAAGGCGGACTAGCGCTTATTAGTATCTATATTGACACACGTGACGAAGATGAAGCCACTGATGAAGTTGGCTATATTGAAGAAGAACTAAGCAAAACAACAACTCTTGAAGAAGATTTATTTTAATTAACTCTATCAGTAAAATGTACTATACTTAGTCTAAATATATATGGTTAGCGAGATACTACCAGTTAAAAGTATTATGTTTAGTCTAACTACATATGATTAATGAGATACTACCAGTTAAAAGAATTATGTTTAGTCTAACTACATATGGTTAATGAGATACTACCAGTTAAAAGAATTATGTTTAGTCTAACTATATATGATTAATGAGATACTACCAGTTAAAAGTATTATATTTAGTCTAGAAATGCAAAAAACTACCAGTTAATTTCACGTTGTAGTAGATCGATCTCCTGTTATTGAAAATCGGTTTACAAAACAACATGACAACTGGTAGTTTTAAATTTAATTAGAAATAATTATTTTTAACTGGTAGTATCTCAAAAAGGGTATATATGAGATGCCTGAAATTATTTTTAACTGGTAGTATTTACATTTCATCATGGTCTTTAATGAGACCAGCTTTTTTCTTTTTCCAATAGGAGTAGTAGAATGGCAAGATCACGATACAACCGCCTAGACCCCATAGTAATTGGTTGGTTTGAGCTTGAGCGAGCATCCATAGGGATGTGCCGATAGCAATAACTGGGATTAAATAGCCACCAGGAATTGTGTAAGACCGAGCTTTGTCTGCCCATTTACGACGGAAGATAATAACAGCCAAACATGTTGGTAGGTATTGTGTAAAACGAGATACTGCACTGATGGCTGCTAGTGTAGTAAAGGATCCAGACCATGCAAGTAATACACTGGCAATAGCAGTAACAATAGCTGCAACATATGGTGCATTGTAACGATTACGTTTAGCTAGAGCACTTGGTAACATACCGTCTTCAGCCATAGAGGTAGCCACTCGAGGTGCATAGTAAGCCTCCGCAAAGTTGATACCACCCATAGAAATCAGTGTTCCTACTAATACAACGTACATACCGATAGGACCTACAATTACGTTAAAAGCATCTTGAACTGGTGCTTTTGTATTAGCCAAGTCAGAGCCGAGTACACCGATAGATACGGCGAGGATTGCCATATATAGAACGGACACGAGAAGCATACACATGATAATAGCACGTGGTAAATTCTTCTTAGGGTTTTTCATATCCTCTGCAGCAATGGCAATAACTTCAAATCCTGTATAGGCAAAGAATAGAAGAACTGCTGCTTGAGCAAATGATCCATCCACATAAGTATCTTGTGGGAAGACTGGCGTAAAGTTAGCTCCATTTATAAAGAAAATGCCAATTGCAATGAATAGGGCAAGAGGAACTAACTTAGAAATAGTGATTAAGTTGTTAACGAATTTTGATACGTTAACACCAAAGATATTTACAATGGTAAGACCTACAATCAAGATAAATGAAATAACATCTTTTGCAAAATCACCACTTAACGCCGGTACTGCGGCACCTAATGCTGTAGCAAAGCCAACGGCCATGGCCGCCCAAGCAATAACGGTTACAATCCATTTTAGAACGCCTACTTCAAAGGCCCAAAAGTCACCTAATGCATGTTTTGCATATAGGTAAGGTCCGCCATTACGTGTAAATAAGCTTGCCGCTTCAGCAAAGCAAAGGGCGATACAGCCTGCAATAACGGCATCAAATAATAGGACGCCTAAACTAGCGGAACCAATGATAGAATATGCTTTGTTTGGTAGTAGGAAAATACCTGTCCCTACAATACCATTGATGCCTAGGAGTACAATACTCCAAAAGCCAAATTTTCCTGTTTCTTTCATACTAAAACCTTCCTACTATTTAGTTATATTTTCTCGAGCTGCTGTTACAAAGGCAGCAAATAAGCGTTTTGCATTCTCATCTGTTTCAGACATCATTTCTGGATGGAATTGACAAGCTACTAACCAAGGATAGGAGGAGTCTTCTAAACCTTCTACAGTACCATCCTTAGCTCTTGCTACTACTTGTAAACCTTTACCAACATGTTTTACTGTTTGATGATGGTGAGAATTTGTAATCCATGTGGAGCGACCAATAGCACTAGCAAGCTTAGATTCAAACTCGATATCTACTGTATGTGTACCTAATGCAGGGGTTTGATTTTGTGAATGTTTTATCGTACAGTTTTCGTCATACTTTAAATCTTGGTATAGAGAACCACCACGATATACATTTAAAATTTGAATGCCTCGGCAAATACAAAAGATAGGAATTTGTTTTTCTTCCGCTGCTTTCAATAATGCAAAATCGAATTGATCTCGTTCAGGGAATACATCGCCTAGACCTTGCAATGGTTCCTCACCGTAATTCAGTGGAGATACGTCATGGCCACCAGATAATAATAAGGCGTCAAGTTTTGCAACCGTTTCACGGGCTACGTCGAGATTTTTTGTAAATGGAATGATAACTGGAATGCCACCAGCCTCTTCGATAGAGCGTGGATAATCATGGTTTACATAAGAACGTAATAAATCTACGTAGGCACCGCCGTTATCTCGTAAGATATTGCCAGATACACCGATGAATGGTTTTGTCATAATATCACCTCGTATGTGTAAAAATTTGTACAATTAGTATAGTTTAAGTATATCAAATAATTGTGAATAAATAATACTACTATTGCAATTAATTATAAAACTTATACATTCTAAAATATGTTAACATTGTTACATTTTCTAAAATTCATATTAGTTTTATAGGGATAATTATATTCGGTTTTATAGGGATAATTATATTCGTATATGTTTTGTTAAAAACATGGTATGATAGATTACGAATAAACTGTACGGGAGGTTTACTATGGTTTTTCTTACATCCTTACAGAGCATCATACCTATTGTATTGCTGATCTCGCTAGGATATATATTAAAAGGGCGAGGGATGTTTCATCCCATATTTAGTGGTAATCTATCTAGATTTATCATGTCTGTTGCGTTACCAGCCGGTGTATTTGTATCGGTATTGCATCATCTACATACATCGGATTTATGGGACCTTCGATATGGGATGCTAGCCGTTACATTAACCTATGTAATTGCATATATCGTTGCTTTTATCATGATGAAAGCACTAAAAGTACCTCGAGGTAGGCGTGGTATTTTCATAAATATGGTAGTTAATGATAACTGCTTATTTATAGGATTGCCAGTGCAAATCGCCCTCTTTGGTCAAGATGCGCTACCATATTTCTTGTTATATTATATCGGTAACACTATTTCAGTATGGATGGTAGGGGTATTCCTTATAGAGTTAGATCCACTGCCTAATGCTGAATTAGGTTTTGATAATAGTAAAACTGATGGTATAAGTAATAGCACAGTAGATACAGAAACAAAGCGTAAGAAGTTTAAATTTGATTTGAAGAAGTTATTACCTCCACCATTGTTAGGGTTCTTTGTAGCATTGATATTCTTATTCTTTAAAATTCCTTTAGCACCAATTTTACATACTACATTGAATTACTTAGGAGATATGGTAACCCCATTATCCTTGATTTATATTGGTATTGTACTTCATGATGCGGGGTTAAAAAGTATGAGTCTCAATAAAGATTCCATTGGTGGTATTATCGGTCGTTTTGTAATATCACCGATTATCATGTTCTGTGTCATTCTGGGCTTGCAATATGGCGCAGGTATCGTCCTAGAACCAATAGCAATCATTACCTTTGTTGTACAATCGGCGGGTCCCGTTATTGCAGTATTACCAATCGTAGCCAATGAATCGAAATCTGACTTGTCATTTGCTACAGGACTTGTCATGATTAGTACAATACTATTTGTGGTAGCTATACCAATTATTATGGAAATCCTAACTATGATAGGCATAACAGCATAAACTAAAAGGTCTGACTAATATAGTCAGACCTTTTTTTCCTATATTTTTTCTACACAAGTGAAATTGATAAAATATAAACTAAGTGTTAAAATTATAAACAAATGTATGTGTTTAAGGAGAGAGATATGATGCTAAGACGTTTGTTATTGTTGAGTTGTATTGGGTTTATAGGGACTATAGGCGTATCTCAGGCCATTGATGTTAATATTCCTGGGGCTCGCCCAGATATTGGGAAAGAAGCGTATCAAGAATATCGTATTCAAGGAGAAGTTGCTAAGAAGGTTGATGACTTCCAAGAGTCTGAGGTTAAAAAATGGGCACAACATGAGCCAAATTATGATAATGAAAAATTAGGTGATGATATTTATGTAGTACAAGAATTGACTAGAGCAATACATCATTCTAGGAGTGTATATATTATTACAGAAAATGGGGCTGATATTAAATTTACAGGCTCAAAAGAAAGTATAGTAGGTTGGTCTATTGATCCTAAACATATGTCTAAGTCTTCCATTAAGAGTGTGGGAGGAACTATTAATGCCGTATCTGATTTTAGATATGAAACAAGACAACAGCCTAAAGGTTCTAAATGGGAAGATACAAATATAGAGTATACTGATTTAAATAAATCTCTTTTACAGAATACTTTGAATGAGAGATTAGAAAAGCGAAAAGACTCAGTTCGATTTGTAGATGGTGATGTATTTACTTATCCTGGACTTGAAAAAGCAACGTGGGATGTAATAGGCTTTGATGATCATTTGGTTGTGGGGACAATCAATTTTACATTACCTAAAACACCTAATCTTTCTTATCATATTGGTCAATCTCTTAATAAAGATATTATAAAAAATTATATTAAAGATGATACTCAACGTTCTATCTCAGATACAATGGGACCTTTGGCTAATTTTGTTTTACCTTCTATTAAGCCGGCTAGTGATGTGTTAGCATATACTGATCCTGTTCATTTGGGACCTTATACATTTAGGGTATTAAAAAATAGTAAATTCAAGAAACATGAGGTTATAGGCCCAGCTGAATATGATGTTTATATGTCTGGACGTATTAAAGCTGTATTTGGTAAGCAACCATTTATAGAAGGTGCTAGTGTTGAAAAACAAAATATTTTATATAGTTACTTAAGAACTGTTGTTAAAAAATATGGTTTAAAAGGTCATAAGCGATTACAATATGCTACAGTTTGGAACAATGGTATTCCAGCTTTATACTTTGAAGCTAACAAGGAAAATGCAACACTATTTGGTATGGTTTTGTATGATAATCAGTATGTTTATACGTATTATTTACACAAACCTGATGATGTTCACGTAAGTAACTATAAATTGCGAGATGTTATTCAATATGTAGCTGCTAAACATAGTAAAGCTTGGAATGATAAAGCTTTTGTGGGAATCGGCATTTCACCTGTAATGTTAGATGTGATACAAACAAATCCTACTATTAGGGATATTGTGAAAGATAAAAAAGCACATAATGATAAGAAGTAATACTATAAAAAGATAGCGTAAAGTGAGTGGCATAAAAAAGAGGTTTAACACATATGTGTTAAACCTCTTTAAGTTATTATCTAAAGAATCTACCTATGAGTGGCATGCTTGCGCCATCATTTTTATTAAGTCCTTTTAAAAGAACCATGATAATAACGTAGAGCAATAAGCCTTCGATACCTGTGAGTATGAAGTTAACCCACATTGGTAAGATATCTGTTAAGTAGTGGTAACTCATAAAGATGAGTATACCCATGACACCGGCACTGACCACATTTTTCCATAGAAGGGAAATATCGAGGAAGTAGCCTGTGTATTTTTTGATGTAAATCAAGTTGAGTAACGCTGCAAAGCCAATATCAGCAACGGTTGCCCAAGCGGCACCGCCGATACCAAGCCATGGGATGGCCGTTAGTGTCCAGTTCAGGATGACTTTGATTACTAACGCAATACCCATATTAATTACAGGAATACGCGGTTTGTTAAGACCTTGTAAGATACCTGTTGTTACTTGGTGTACACCGAGGAAGAAGATAGAGAACGCAGTGATTTGCGTAGCTAATTCTGCCTTAGGTGCATTATAAATCAAGGTAACTGTTGGGGCAGCAAGTACATATAATAGTACCGTAAATGGTACAGTAGCCATAAATGTTAATCTCATGGAGCCCGAGGTACGTTCATAAATACCTTGATGATCGCGTTTTGCAAAGGCATGAGAGATAGCTGGTACAATGCTTGTTGCAAGGGCTGCTGTAATGATGGTAGCCAAGTTGATGAGCGGAACTGCCATACCTGTAAGATAACCGAACAGTTCTGTTACTTCATTCATCGGGAAACCAGCATCTAAGAGTCGACGTGGTACGATGAGCAAATCGAGGTTAGCTGTTAATGGCAACATGATACTTGCTAAGGAAATTGGAATGGACAATGTTAAGAGTCGTGACAAAATTTCTTTAGCTGATTCACGGGGACCATCGTAGCTTTCACCAGTACTACTTGCCTTAGGCAATTTATAGTAATAGTACAAGAGCACTAGAAAGGCACCAAAGGCACCGACACCAGCACCTAAGCTAGCACCACCTGCAGCAGCCGGTAGACCATAAGGCAACAAGATAGCTGCAGCACCGAGCATGACGATAACACGTAACAGTTGTTCTACGATTTGGCTGACCGCCGTTGGCGTCATCATTTCATAGCCTTGGATATACCCGCGGAAGCAGGAAATCCACGTTACAAAGAATACTGCCGGAGCGAGCGCGATGATAGAGTAGTAGGCACGGCTTTCAGCAATGAGTCCACTAGAGATTAGCCAATCTGCACCAAAGTACATGGCAAGACTGGCGATAAAGCCTGTAATGGTTAACATTGTAAAAGATATATTGAATACTCTCTTAGCACCACCAAAGTCGTGTAAGGCTAATCGTTCTGCCGTCAAAATAGAGATGGCAATCGGCACACCTGCGCTCGAAATTTGTAATAGTAACAAATAGATAGGAAAGGCCATCTGGTAGATACCGATGCCTTCACCACCCAAGATGCGGGATAGAAGAATCCAGTTAATACTACCGATGGCTTTCACTACGAAACCGGCAATGGTTAAAATTAAGGTTCCTTTTAAAAATCCACTAGCCATTGATTATAGTTTGTTGGAAGAACCCAATACATTTTTAATTTTGTGAGCTACCATGCCTTTAATAGCATCACGAGCTGGTCCTAAGTATTTACGAGGGTCAAATTCAGATGGGTTTTGAGCCAAGTATTCACGTACGGATGCAGTCATAGCAAGACGAAGGTCTGTATCGATGTTGATTTTGCAAACTGCCATTTGAGCTGCTTTGCGAAGCATTTCTTCAGGTACGCCTTGTGCACCAGGAATGTTGCCACCAAATTCGTTACATTTTGCTACGAATTCAGGCAATACGGAGGATGCGCCATGCAATACGATAGGGAAGTCAGGCAACAATTCGCCAACTTTTTTCAAACGATCGAAGTCGAGGTAAGGGTCGCCTTTGAATTTGTAAGCGCCGTGGCTAGTACCAATAGCAATGGCTAAGGAGTCTACGCCTGTAAGATGTACGAATTCAGCTGCTTGTTCTGGGTCAGTGAAACGAGCATCTGCATCAGATACATTTACATCATCTTCTACGCCAGCCAAACGGCCCAATTCTGCTTCGACTACAACGCCATGAGCGTGAGCATATTCAACAACTTGTTTAGTAATTTTTACGTTTTCATCAAAGTCATGATGAGATGCGTCGATCATAACAGATGTGAAACCACCATCTACACAGTCTTTACAGATTTCAAAGGAATCGCCGTGATCAAGGTGAAGAGCGATAGGTAAATTGCTGTCTTCAAGAGCTGCTTCTACGAGTTTCACAAGGTAAATATGTTTAGCATATTTACGAGCGCCTGCAGATACTTGCAAGATAAGAGGGGATTGTTCCTCTTTGGCTGCATCTACGATACCTTGTACGATTTCCATGTTGTTTACATTGAAAGCGCCAACAGCATAGCCGCCTTCATAGGCTTTTTTGAACATTTCTGTAGTAGTAACTAATGGCATGTTGTCCTCCTTGGCCATAGGGCCTGTCATATCATGTTATTAATACTGTGACTGCTAGTCTTTCTAGCGCATATGAGCTAGATGAAATACTAGTGTATTGCAATCATATATCAATTCAAGTTAAGTATATCAAGAAACACTATAAAGGGCCAATATTTTTTGTATAACTTATGCATAAATTTCGTCTAATTTTATGGCCCATGTGGGTTAATTTCAATGGATTAGTATTAACTTAGTAGTAATATCTTAGTTTAGTTGGTGAGCAATGCCTCCATATCTGATGGTATTGATGCCTGTAATTCTAGCCACTCATCCGTTATAGGATGGTAAAAGCTAACCCGTGACGCATGGAGTGCTTGACGCTGAATATATTCTAAGTGGCCACCGTACAGATCATCGCCAGCAAGGGGGTATCCTAGTTGAGATAGATGGACCCGAATTTGATGAGTGCGCCCCGTATGTAATAAACATTGCACATGGGTAAAGCATTGCTCCATCTTATTCTTTACAATGGTATTACTCTCAATGACAGTTATATCTGTATGAGCAGGTTTACCTTCATTCGTGCAGCAACGCTCGATAATACTACCTGGTTTACGTCCTATAGTCCACTGTACGCTTATGTGATTAGTAGGTAATTGACCTTCTACTATAGCGTCGTAGTTTTTATGGAAATGAGTACGCTTTTTATCGAAAGCATGTTGGACTATAGAGGTTTTGGCGATGATAACAATTCCAGAGGTGTCTTTATCTAATCGATGGACAGGATGGAAATCATAATGCTGATTTGTCTCTTGGTAGTAATGTAGAACGCCGTTTGCTAAGGTATGATCTCGTACCGTTGAGGTGGGATGCATCAGAATACCTGCCTCTTTATTGATGACTAAAATATATTCATCTTCGTATACGATATCGAGGTCCATAGGGCTTAAACTAAACTCTTGTTCAGGGGTTAATTTCATAACGAGATGGTCACCTCCATGTACGAGGGTATTCCACGTTGCTGTATATCCATTGACTGTTATAATGCCGTCATTTCGCAAACGCCGTCGCATACGTTGGGAAATATGCTGTTGTTTTATAATATGATTCATAGATTGGGTATGTACGTTGGAATCTACAATCAAGTCGATAATAGTTGCTGTTTTCATACATAGTATTATATCAAATAAATAATGGATGAAGAATTTTTCATAATTCGTTGTCTTTATAGAGTGCATATAGTATAATTTTTATTAATGTTTTTTATATATTTTTTATGTATTGGTGTTTTATTTATTTGAATGCTTTGGCAGTTCAATTTCTTAAAATCATATATTGATGAGTATATGGTTTGCTTTGTAAAAGGAGAGGTTTATGAAACTGAATAAGAAATCCTTATTAGTCGCTTGTGTGTTGGCGGCTATGTCTACAAGTGCTTTCGCAGCAACTACAACAACATCTACTAGCAGTAAAACTGTGACAAATCAAGATACACCGACATCTACAAGTACGCGTGTAACTAGTGAGAAACATACAACAGCAACATCCTCTACTTCAGTTTCAACTATGGAAAAATCTAAAGCTAAATCTAGCGGTGTATCCGTATCGGTTGGTGCTGGACGCATGGCGGATTATGTTGTTGTGCCAATTCTTTCTGCTCAGCATCAGCCTCCAGCGGCTCTTAAATCGATACAAGCAGTAATTGACAATGATAACTTTATTAAGTTGGGTCAATTGGCAACAGTAAAACAAAAAGGGAAATGGGGCGTAGTCGGTACAGACGGTAAAGTTTTGCTTGAACCACAGTATTTAGATATTGATCCATCATTATCTGCTGATGGTACATATTTTGCATATACTAAAAAAACATTAGAACATATTAACATTGATGGTTCTGTGATTTCTAGTGGTGTTGACACTTATGGTGAGCATGATAAAGATATTTTGGCACGTCGCGAAATGGTAAAAAATTTATCCAATGGCGATGTTAAAATAAATTCTATTTCTTATCCAAGTGATTCTTATACAGCCGTTTCTGTAAAAAATAAATGGGGTTTTGTAGATGCTTCTAACAAAACGGTGATTGAGCCACAATTTAAGGAAGTGTATACAAAATTTAGTGAAGATCGTGCCTTTGTAAAAAGCGCTAAAGGTAAAACTATAGCTATTGATGGTAGCGGCAATCCAATTTTTGAATCTCCTACAGACGATATTGATGAATTTAAGAATGGATTGGCCGAATATCGACGTCATATTAGTAAGTTTAATTTAGGTGGATTTTTAAGCATGGCTGTAGGCATAGGTTTAAGCAGTCAAGGTGGGATTTATTATGGTGATGCTTGGAACCCAGTTTATGATGGTGTAAAACGTGGTTATTTGGACCGCAGTGGCAATATCATCATTGATAGCAAGAATGATGCCGTATGGCCAATGACAGCTTATGGTACACTTATTAAAAATCAAGGTAAATTAGGATTTATGAATCGTAATGGTGAGTATATTATTCAACCTGGTAATTATGATGCAGGGGAAATGGATACTATTAATGCTTTGTTAGTACTCATCAATAAAGATAATGGAAAAGCTGGTATTTTTAATTTAGAAACAGGAAAACAAGTTAATCCATTTGTATATGATTCAATTAATTTTGTAAGTGCTACTCGGATGGTGGCTACAAAAGGTGAAAGTAAATACTTAATTGATATGCAATCCGGTAATATTGTATTTACAACAACTAAGGATATGACAATAGATGTATTTGGTGGGGCCTATGCTTGGGTTCATAAAGGTTCTAACGATTATCAATTAATTGATGAGAGTGGTAAAGTTTTATTCCATGATAAGAATAAGTTGATTAGTAAAACTGTACCATTTAGACATGGTTATGGCGCAGTGAAGTCTAATGGAAAATGGGGTGTAATGAACTCCAACGGTGAATGGGTTGTTCAACCAATGTATGATGCAGTTAATGTGCTATAAATCGTATTTGGTCAAAATTTTCTATGTTTAATCTTTTGCGCTATTTGCTACGAACTCATAACAAATATTATAACTAAAATAATTGGTTCATTAAAAATTCATGATATGGTATACTGAGCCTATAATGTATAGTTATATGTTTTTATTTGTTTTTGGGGGTACATATGAAATCTTCTAAAGCACTTTTAAAATTATTGGTTGTTGGTTGTATTGGTTTGGGTTGCTTAATGCCGACAGTTGCGCATGGAGAAAATACTACAGGACAAGCTGCAGGGGAGAACTCTGTTGTAAAAACAGAGATGCCATCAGGTGTTAATCGTATTCAACTGTTAAAAAATGAAGATTCATCTTCAACTGTACGCACAAGTTCTATTATTAATGGTCATGCTTATATTCCTAAGGATACAAAGATTGAATTAGAATTAATTACTCCAATTAGTTCCAAACGAAGTAAAGAGGGGAATACTTTTAGATTAAAAACATTAGAAAATCTTCTTATAAATAATGTTGTAGTAATTCCAGCAAATCAAGAAGTACTGGGAACAATTACAAAGTCTAGAAAAAACGGTATGTTTGGCCGCAAAGGTAGATTAGAATTTAGCATAAATGAAATTAAAACTGTTAATGGAGTTACAGTTCCTCTCGATGCCCAAGTAAAAGGTAAAGGTCATTCTGATAATGGTGCTGTAGCTGTGGCTGCTGCTGTTAGCCTAGTTGGTGGCTTATTTATGAAGGGGACAAACATTTACTATGAACCAGGCCAAAAGTTTGTTGCTGTGGTAGCTGCTGATACAGATTTAAATACAACAGTAGAAGATCTTCCAAATGCTATGAACCCAAGTAAACCATCTGGACAAAATATTGTGTTGCCAACAAGATAGATTAAGATTCATATGAAAATATTATAGTGATTAAATATCCGGTATCGATAGATTGTATCTGTTGGGTACCGGATATTTTGTTTTTTGAAATAGCTAATACTTACTTTTCTTTATAGTCTGAATAATCCTTCTATGATTAATAATAGTTATAATTAAAAAAATCGATTTACCTAGAAAAGAAGCGTGTTATAAGGTATAATTATAGAGATATATTCCGATTTGGTGTACATTTACACTTTCACTTGGAATATGAGGATGATGAAAGTAATGCTATGAGCCCCATGCCCAACGGGTTCAGGTGTAGGAGGTATAAAATGGCTAAAGATTGTTCCTTTGACGTTGTGTCCGAAGTGGATATGCAGGAAGTAGATAATGCGGTAAACCAAGCAAAAAAAGAGATTGGTACCCGTTATGATTTCCGTGGTTCTAAAGCAGAAATTAGTCTTGAAGGCGACACTATCAAAATCATCGGTGATGATGAATATAAATTGAATGCCATTATCGATGTTTTAAAAGGCAAGATGGTTAAACGTAACGTAGCGATTAAAAATCTTGACTACGGCAAAGTTGAACCAGCAGCAGGTGCAACAGTTCGCCAAATCATTACTATTAAAAAAGGCATTACTAAAGAAAATGCTAAAGAAGTAGTAAAAGCAATTAAAAACATGAAAATTAAGGTACAAGCATCTATCCAAGAGGATCAAGTGCGCGTATCTGGTAAGGACAAAGATGATTTGCAAGCAGTAATCCAAATGTTAAAACAATTGGATATCCCTGTAGAATTGCAATTCGTTAACTTCCGTTCTTAATAACATATGTCCATAAGATAGGGTTAGTTTAATTCGTATGAGTTGCTAACCCTATCGGTGTAGGAGGCCTTATGAAAGTAGAGGACATGAAGGGTGGCTATACCACAGGTTCATGTGCTACGGCAGGTATGAAAGCTGGTTTGTTGGCCCTCTTAGATAAGAACATCGTGGACCAAGTGGTCATTGAAAATCCTCAAGGTCAGTACATTGAAGTGCCTATTAAAGCCGTAGAGGTACTATCTGATATAGAGGCTAAGGTAACCGTTATGAAAGACGGTGGCGATGATCCTGATGTTACGCATGGCAATGATGTGGAAACAACGGTGACCCTTGATGATACTGGTGAACTACGATTCCGAGCGGGTTTTGGCGTAGGGACGGTAACAAAACCGGGCCTTGCTATGCCGCCAGGAGAACCAGCCATCAATCCAGGACCTCGGGCAATGATGAAAATCGTCTTCGACGAGCATTGTGTTCATGGTCAAGGTGTTACGGTAACGGTGAGTGTGCCAAACGGCATGGTTTTAGCTAAGAAAACCTTAAACCATACACTCGGTATCGAAGGTGGTATTTCTATTATTGGAACCACTGGTATCGTTAAGCCCATGAGTGAAGAAGGTTTCAAAAACTCGTTGGTGCCTCAGTTGAAAGTTATGAAAGCCAATGGCTGTGAAACGGCTGTTCTCGTGCCAGGCCGTATTGGTCAGGATCTTGCGGAGCAAGTACTCGGTATTCATAAGAACCAAATGGCAGAGACTAGTAACTTTATTGGCTTTATGCTCGAAAAAGCTGTTGAAATTGGCTTCAAACGTATCTTGATCATCGGTCATATTGGCAAGCTAATAAAACTAGCTAGTGGTAGTTTCCATACCCACAATCGCATGAGTGATGGTCGTATGGAAAGTATCGTGGCCTATGCTGCCTTAGAAGGGGCATCCCAAGCGGTGTGTGAAGAGTTGTTTAATTGCCAAACCACAGAGTCTACGTTCCCTATTTTAGAGCGTGAAGGACTGAATGGTGTATACCAACGCGTTGTAGATCGTGCCTCTCTACGTAGTGAGCGATATATTGCTAACGAAGCAGAGGTAGGTATTATTATTACCACTTTAAAAGGTGAGATTTTGGCAATGGATAAGCATGCTAAAGAGATAGGAGAGCTTGAACAATGGCACATACCTTGTATATCGTAGGCATTGGTCCAGGTAATCCTGATTATGTGGTACCTAAAGGCCTTAATTTAATTAAACATGCTACAGTATTGGTGGGCAGTGAACGGTCCTTAGAGGACTTTCAAGAGCCTGGCCAAATAACATATCCTGTAACAGGTAAGCTTAGCCTATTAGCTGAGCAAATTGAGCGTGAGCTCAACGATCATGATGTTGTCGTTATGGTAAGTGGTGATACAGGCTACTATAGCTTGTTGCCATATTTAAAAAAGAAATTCCCTGCTCATCCTATTGAGGTTGTGCCAGGCATTAGTTCTATGACCTTTGCCTTCGCTCGACTCAATGAGGTGTGGCATGATGCGGATTTAATGAGCTTTCACGGTCGCCAACCGGCACCAGAGAAACTCGTATATGAAGCAGGTAAAAAGATGGGATTCTTAACGGATCCTGAATATAATCCAGCGCATATTGCGCGTATTTTAATAGATGCAGGTTGGCCAAAAGAAACGAGAGCAGCAGCCCTTGAGCGCTTGAGCTATGATGATGAAAAAATTGTAGACTCCACGTTAGAGGTATTAACTGAGCTTGAAGGCTTTGGTCATTCTGTAATGGTGGTACTAGGATGAGACATTTTTTCGGAATTCCTGATGAGGAATTTATCCGCGGCGACGTGCCGATGACGAAATGCGAGATTCGCAAAGCCGTTATGAACGAGGCACGCATTGAGGAAGATAGCATCGTCCTTGACGTAGGTGCTGGTACGGGCTCTATTTCTATTGAAGCAGCCTTGGCAGCTCCTAAAGGGCATGTATATGCGATTGAGCGCTTTGATAAAGGCATCGACCTTATCAATGAAAACATGAAGAAATTCAATGTAAATAATATGACGGTTATCAAGTCCAAAGCTCCAGAAGGCATGGAAGAATTGCCTGAGCTTGATGCGGTTATCATCGGCGGCAGCGCTGGTGGTATGACCGGCATCATGGACGAGGCGCAACGTCTTTTAAAAATTGGCGGACGTCTAGTTGTAACAGCTGTAACAATGGAAACTGGCTATACAATCCTTAAAGAGTTGAAAGGTCGTCCTTTCACCTATGAAGGTTATCAAATGTCTATTAGCCGTTATCGTAAGGCTGGCCCATATCATTTGTTAGACCCATTGAGTCCAATTTTCATTGTATCTGCAACGCGTATCGCAGAAGGAGAGTAATATGGTTGACGTACATATCGTAGGCGCAGGCCCTGGGGATCCTGAGTTAATTACTCGCAAAGGGTATCGTTTAGTGCAAGAGGCAGACGTTGTTATTTACGCTGGCTCCTTGGTAAACCCTGCTATTTTAGAGGCTTGTAAACCAGGCTGTGAAATCCATAATAGTGCTACTATGAACCTTGATGAGGTGTTAGCTGTTATGAAAGCTTCTGTTGAGGCTGGTAAAAGCGTAGTTCGCCTACATACAGGTGACCCTGCTATTTATGGTGCTATTCAAGAACAAATGGATGCATTGGCTGGCATGGGCATTTCTTATGAAGTTGTGCCTGGCGTAAGTTCTTTCCTTGCTACAGCAGCAGCTTTGAAACAAGAATATACATTGCCAAATGTATCTCAAACAGTAATTATTACGCGTATGGAAGGCCGTACACCAATGCCTCCAAAGGAAAAATTGCGCATGTTAGCAGCTCATGAGGCAACTATGTGTATTTTCCTTAGCGTTCAAATGTTAGATAAGGTTGTAGCTGAACTCATCG
>CADFKY010000017.1 GCA_902834965.1 Veillonellaceae bacterium | reverse complement strand
GCTGTGCTTTCAAAGCGTCAATTTCTTTTTGTAATTGTTTTACAGTTTTCACCATATCTGGCAAACGATTTTCATAAGCAGCCAATTTTAACCATTCTTTATGAGGTCTCATTGGATAGCCCGCCATAATAGAGTTGGATGGTACATTACCTGTAATACCAGTTTTACCAGCAAACTGTACATTATCACCAATCGTAATATGACCAGTACAACCAGTTTGTCCAGCAAAGATAACATGATTACCACATTTAGTACTTCCTGCAATACCAACTTGAGCGATTAAGAAGCAATCTTCACCAATTTCAACATTGTGACCAAGATGAACAAGATTGTCAATCTTCGTACCACGACGTACTAAAGTAGATCCCATTGTAGCATTGTCGATAGTTGTACAAGAACCAACTTCAACATCATCTTCAAGAATAACATTACCAACTTGTGGTATATGTGTATGTACACCATTTTCTGTAGCAAAACCGAAGCCTTCGCCACCAATTACTGCTTTAGCACGTAATACAACGCGTTTGCCTAAAATACAATTTTCATGAACAATAGCACTAGCGTAAATATCAGAACCTTCACCAATACGCACATTATGTCCAATATAAACATATGGACGTATTGTTACATCATCACCAATGACTGCATTATCATTAATTACACAATAGGCACCAATAGCTACATTTTTGCCTATTGTTACATTTTTACCAATAATAGCTGTGCTATGCACTTCTCTAGGAACAACAACAGGTGGATGGAAGAGTTCTAACACTTGTGCAAATGCTGCTTTTGCATTATCGACTACGATTTGTGCCATCGGTGCATCTTTCACTTCAGATTCAACGATCACAGCACCCGCTTGGCATAACGCAATATGTTCAACATATTCACCTACTGCAAAAGTTATGGATTGTTTTACTGCTTGTTCAAAGCTACGTGTTTCAGTAATAACAATAGAGCCATCACCTACAACACGACCGCCTACTAATGTTGCGAGTTCCTGTAAAGTTTTTTCCAAGGTAAACTCCTCCCCCTGTGATAATTCTTAATTATTGTGCACTTTCTTCAGTATTAACTGCTGTAGCTTGACCAGATTGTTGAGCATTTTGTTGTTCTTGCGCTTTAGCTGCATTTTCAGCTTCCTTGATTTGGTCATCAGAAGCTTTACCCATTTTAGCGATCAAGTCGTCAGTTACATCAGAACCGCCACCTACAACAGCACCTTTTTCAATAACTACATCAAGTTTTTTCTCTTTTACAAGTTCACCAACTTTTTGTTCTTGATATTGACGATATTCTTGAGCTTTTGCATTTGCAAAGGCATTTAATTCTTGATTAGCTTGGTTAAATACATTTTGTTTAGATGCTTCATCAGCAGCAGCAATTTTAGCATCTAGTTCAGCTTTTTTAGCGTTAATTTCTTTAGTAATTTCAATACCTTTTTCAGTACTATTTGCTACTTTCACGCTATCAACGTAACCAACATTATTAGAACCACAACCACCTAAAATAGCCATGGAAGCTACTAAAGATGCACCTAATACTAAAGATTTAATACGTTTATTCATAATATAACTCCTTATTGAACTCGATAGGACGCCTTCACTGCATCAGTAATATCAAGCCCCTTAATATTACCACCATCATCGATGATGACTAAATCCAAATGTTGTTCCTCTGCAATAATTGCTACACGCATACGAACATCTTCTAAAATGGCTTCATGAAGTGCACTCACTTCAGCTTCCTTATCTGAAAGCTTTTTAGCCCAAGAATCATTCCAATCCTGTGCTACAGGTAAGTTATTATTAGCAATGATCGATTGTGCTTGTTGTTGAACCATAGTATCTCGTTTAGCCGCCAATTCCTTTTGTAAGGATGCAGCATATTGGTTAAGTTCTTCTTGACCTTTTTGTTGCATAGGCCCGAGTTCTGCCTGTACTTTAGCCTTAATAGAGTCTACATCAAGATTCGATGGTTTTCTCTTAGCTAATAATTCCTTTAATCGCTCCTCTTTCTTAGCCTTCTCTGCCATAGCTGCTTGCTTTTGTGCATCATCAATATACACACGAGCATCATAAGCATATAAATCTAATTGGAGATTAACGATTTCAAGATCATATTCATTGGAACTAACCTTTAATTCCGACAAATATTTTTGAGTAAGTTCGTTTCGTTTTGCATTCAATTGCTGATTCAATTCATTTTCTTTTGTTGCAATACGAGTTTGCAATTCCACCGTAAGAGCATCTGACAAGGTTGAATCTAATGCAAGAGATTTCAACTGTTCCTCTTGTGTCTCTGACTTGGCATTTAAAGCTTGTTGTTCTAATTCATATTGACGTTGCAAAAGATCCAATTCATTTTTAGCTTGTTTATAATCCTCATAAGAAGGATTAAATTCTAATACATCATCAATACGTACAACACCTATTGATACCCCATCAGGACTCTGCTGACGATTTGTCACAAATCCATAGGCCCAAACCATAGCACATAATGCAACAACGAGAAATATGGCAAATCCGATATATCGTTTTTTCCCGTTCATTGTCGTTCTCCCTTACATAGAACTACAGTTTATTTTTTTGCATCAGTAGCTAGTTTTTTTAATACTTGATCTGTAATATCAACGCCACCGTATAGTACTGTGTCTTTAGTCATAACAACGCTAAGACCTTTAGCGTCGCCCACTGCTTTTGCAGCTTCCATAGCTTTATCTTGAACAGATTTAGCAATTTCTTGATCTTTTTTTGCTAAGTTTTGACGTGCTTCTTCAGCGAGCTTTTGTTTAGTCGCATCATCTTGTGCTGCATCAATTTTAGCTTGTGTTTCTTGTTGTAATTGGCTTTGATAGCTCATATATTCTTGAGCTGCAGAGATATAAATTGGATTATCTTGAGACATCATACGAGATGTATCGATAACACCAATTGTACTATTACCACTATTACCGCTTGGTGTAGCCATTTGTGTATACGCTAATGCGCCAATACCAATAATAAAAATAGCAGCAATGACGATGGAAAAGATTTTCACATTCGCCTTGTTGTTCATCATTCGCATCATAATAGAGTGCCCTCATTTCTTTAAATTACTGCATCAAAGGATGCCATATAGAGATATTGGTGAAAGCCTCTTTAGAAAAGAGGCCTCCACCATATACATTTACTATATTAGAATTGTGTGCCGAAGCTGAAGTGGAATTTATTTTTATGTTTACCCACGCCATAATCAAGTTTAACTGGGCCAATTGGTGTAGTAATACGAACACCAGCACCAACGCCATAGTTAAATGTTTTCTTGCTGTTGTACCAAGATACATTTGGTGCATCCCATGCATCACCGATATCAGTGAACAATACACCACTAACCTTTTTAACGATTGGGAAGCGGAATTCCAATGTAGCATTGTACATATACTTGCCACGGAATTGATCATCTTCGTAACCACGTAAGGAGTCTGCACCACCCAATGTGAACAATTGGCTATAAGGAGCATCACCTTGGATAAAACCACCACGCGCGCGGAATGCCAATACATTCTTAGCACCTAGTTTTTTATACATACGTGCTTCAGCTGTGAATTTGTAGAAGTCGAAGTCACCGCCTAAGCCATGACCAGCCCATTGTGCTGTATAAGAAATACGACGACCACGTGTAGGTTCATAAATATTATCACGGGAATCGTATACCTTTTGCCATGTAATGGAATTGATACGGCCAAAGTTTTTATCTACATATTTATCATTTGCAAAGTTGTAGGAACCATTATTCCAATTTTTACCTTTGCCCGCATTTTTATCATAACGGAAGCCGGAGCTGTCATCATCATCCCATTTATAAGAATCTTTACGGGATTCAAGAGTTAAGTAATCACGAGTATATTCCCCTGTTTGACGACCGAAGGAAATATTGAAACCACGAGATTTCTTGTTATATTCAGCTACTTCATTACCATCTTCGTTGTAATCAGTGTATTCATCTTCACGGTTGAAGAAGGAGAAGCCCAAGGATGTACCTTTGCTATCAATCCAAGGTTTCAAGTAAGAGATTTGGTAGTTTTTGTATTTTTTCTTACCACCGATTTCCCAGTGAACTTTGAATTTATCACCAGTACCGCGGAAGTTATCTTCACCAAATTCAATGATACCCATCAAACCATCAGATTTAGAGTAACCAGCACCTAATGTAATAGTACCTGTTTTATGTTCCAAAACATCGATTTCAATGATTACATTGTTAGGGTCTTGATCACCTGGCAACATGCGAACATTTACATCATCAAAGAAGCCTAGGTTGTATACGCGTTCTACAGAACGGCGTACCAAGAATTTATTGAAAGGTTTACCTTTCTTTTGAACGAATTCGCGAGTAATAACTTTATCGCGAGTTTTCTTGTTACCAGCAGGAACGATATCTTCAACAATACCTTCTACGATATGAACATGAAGCACGCCTTGGTCATCTACGCGAATACCATCAACGTGTGCCAACATGTAGCCATCACGAGCGTATGCTGCGTTAATACCTTGAACCTTTTGGCCTACGTATACAGAGTTAAGAACTTGACCTGGTTGAAGATCCATGAATTTAGTCAATACTTCAGAAGTATAAACTGTATTACCTTCGAATGCCACGCCAGTAGTAATCGGATTTACTGTAACAGCAAAGTCCAATTTAACGCCTTCAGGTACTGTTGTAAATACAGGGTTTACTTCAGAGAAGTAACCAGTATTACCAAGGTTAGTTACGTCTTTAAATACGCCATCAACAGATACAGCATCGCCGATTTTTTCTGTCAAGATAGGCAATAATTGTGCTTGTTGTTCAGCTGTTACACCAGAGATAGACAAACCAGTAATCAATTTACCTACATATGGATTAATAGACTCAGCATTAGCAGATGTAACATATTGAGCTTCTACAGTTGTAACAGCTTGAGTTTGGCCATTTTCAGCAGCCTTATCAAGGTCAGTACCACCAGTAGTTTTAGACACCATTTTTACTTGTTTGTCATCTGTTTTCAAAGCAGCATTATTGACTGTAACCGTTCCGTCAGAACCTCTAACTACAGTACCATCGCTAGATACAGTTGTATCACCACGAGCTGCTAAGATAGCTGCATCAGTTTCATCTTGTGTTGTTGCAGGTGTAGCTGCATCAGCATTGTAAACAGCTTGTGTAGTAGTAGCATCATTAGTAGTTGCTGCACTAGTTGTTGTTGTGTTATTTAAATCTGGAGTATAGCCAGCTTGTACCTCTGCAGCAAATACACTGCCTGTCCCCATGACAGCAGTCAACACAGATGCTGCAAGCATACTTTTATAGGCTTTTGGTTTAAACATAAATTCCTCCTAGAACTCATCCCCATAAAAAGTTTACATCTTGTTTTATAAAGACTAATAAATCTTTATTATTATAGCATAAAATACTGGGAATGAGTACTATATTAAACAAATTTTATGAAATTAATATGACTAGAATGTGCATACCCATGGGATTTGCACACTCTAGCCATAAACTTAGAAGCTTCTTGTCCAACGACCACCTAAATAATTGTTTCCTTGCGATGTACGCCATGCAGTAAACTTGAGGTTTCGTTTTACAGAATACTCAACACCATATTTATTTTGTTTATTATTGATACCTTGAGAATAAGTAAGCATTACCTTTGGCACAATATACTTGCCAATTTCAATATTATAATTACCTGCCGTTTCCCTATTAGTTGGTTCATCAGGGTCAATGGAACCTGTCGTAATATTAATCCGATCTAAACCTAATGTATTTTGTAATGCATCTTGCACATAGCCAAAGGCAAACATTTGTAAGCCTGCTGTAGCAACAGCATTCACATCATCATTTGTCAATGTACTACTATTAGAATCGGCACCACGACCAAAGGTTAACATGGAAATAATTTGCTTTCTAGACAAACTAGGATTAGACGACAAAGTAAGATCCATATGGTCTACAGTCCCTTTTACACCAAGCATAATATTGTAGTTGCTTACATTCGTTTCAGCCTCTAATTGTAAGTTTGGTAAATAAGAGCCACCTACAAAGTGTGCATTCCCCTTCGTAATATTAAATACATGACTTAAGTATTTGAACGTACCAGATTTAACATCGAACTGGCCACTAGCAGTTGGGTTTTGTAATGTGCCACCGAAATGAACATCACCACCGATAAACATGTTATATAGAGTTCGATCATATAAGCGTACGCCCTTGCCAGCATGAATATTAACATCTACGCCCATGTTGGTGCTACTTTCACTAGACTGCAAGGAAAGAGGAATCTTAAATTGGATGTTTTCTAGGTCCAAATTCCCTATCAAGGTAGGTAATCCATCACGTTCCGCAATGTAAAGTTCACCATTTAATGGACCTCTCACATATTCACTACGAACATCGAGTCCATCAAGTTGAACGGCAGCCTTATAGTTGGTAAGCTCATGACCAGACCAATTTACCTTAGCAGCTAAACCAGCACTACCTTTCCCCATATTGATACGAGATTGGAAATCCCCTTGTTGTCCAGAGAAGATTAAGTCTCCGTCAATGCCTGTAATTTCATTATCTACATTGGCCAATTTCATAGTACCATTACGTACAGATACTGTGCCGTATGCCTCAGGTTGGTCTATAGTCCCCGTAAGCCTAATTGCACCCTTTAACGGCCCCGTTGCATCTTTAACCCTAGTAGTAACAAGAGGAATAACAGCCATATCAGCTTCGTTAAAGTCAATTGTTACATCCATAGATTTAGCATCACTAGCTTCTAAATAACCAGATGTATAAAGAGCCGCCAATGGAATTTTGCCATAAATACTGAGTTTATAACCACTCTTAGCACCTTGAATACGCTGAATTTGAATGACATGATCTTGCATTGTAGCTAACGCAAAGCCTTCATCAATGCCAATTCCATTAAACGAACCGGACTCTACGGCACCGGATAATTCAACCTTAGGATTTTTCGTTTCTCCAGTAACATTCACAACACCTGTTACCCAGCCTGTTGCTTGAATATCCTTACCTACGAGTGGTAGGAATGGCACTATGTCGACATCCTTTAAAGCTACTTGTAAATCAGCTTGCCCATCAAGATCCAAAGTACCACCCATTGCAATGAGTCCTTCACCAACAGGTAGTTTTAAGGTAGTAATTTTAAATTTACGATTTGCAAGACTCGCATCAATTGTTGCATCCCCTACTACCTTATCATCAATGCTAACATCGTTAATTTTACCATTTACAATAACACTTGGATTGTCCTTCGTACCTCCAAGTTCAACGGAACCATTCAATTGACCATCGAGGTGCTCATCGGCTCGATCTAGTAATGCCAACAAATTCTTTACACTACCATTGGTAACATCTAAAACGCCAAATAATTGTTTGCTATCGTCAAGCTTCATGCCACCTTTAGCAACATAACGACCACCATTCGATTCAGCAAACGAAAAATCTTGTACATTTACAACAGACTTATCGGCATAAACATGGCCATGAATATCCGTTAATAGCTGTCCATTAATGGATAAAGCATCTGATAAAATATAGCCATTAAACTGAGGGTTATCCATGGAACCCGTTATAGTACCACGGCCTGCTAGTAAACCATCCACCTTATAATCGGTATTGATGAGTAATCTACCCATATCGATTTTCTTACCTTCAAAATCAATATTAATAGCTTCTTTTGATACAGTACCGCCACCAGTAATGGTCGCACCATAACCTTCAATATCAAAGCGATAAAATTCTAATCTTTCATTTTTATAGTTATACTTTGCAAAAGCGTTAGTTATAAGTTTGCCATATGCAGACCCATCCCATAAATGAGCTCGGCCTTCTACAATAGGATTGGCTACAGTCCCAGTTATATGGTTATCAGTTTCAAACCATCCTGTAATAGGAATATCGGTTACAGGACGAATTAGATTTTCAATACGTACAGCACGAGCTTTAGCATTTAAATCTAGGGCGTCAGTATTGATATTATACCAACCGGTAATATCATAGCCACCACTACCGTCACCAATATGACCATTTGTAATTGTTAGAACATGATTGTCTAAAGTAATATCACTATGAATATCATTAAAATGAGCACCCTTATAGAGAACCTCTTGCCCCCATACAGTACCAGTCACATTAGGATTATCTAAGGCGCCTTTTACATTAATAGATGTGCTAACAGTACCAGCAACATCGTCACCTATGATTGAACTAAGTGATGTTAACGGTAACGCATTACCAGAAATTGTGGCATCCACTTGACCATTTTGAATAGAACCATATCCACTAAAGGATCCAGTTCCCATATTTCCAACCATAGTTATATTGGTAAGATTGTCACTATGGGTTAGATCCGCTTTTACAGAATCCAACACTATACCACGGACCCCAATCTGATGGCCCTGAACAGCGCCTACAAGATCTGTAACTTGATTATTCTTACCCAAAACGTGGATTTCTCCATCAATAGTTCCCGTAATAGGCATCGTCAAATCTTGTGTGAAAGTATCCAACGATAAGGTATGAACATTAGTAACAGCGTCAAAATCACCTGTATCTACGACGTATTGACCTTTAACTTTAGCATTACCAGAGCCAATAGATAATTGAGCATCATCGATGCGAACCAATCCATTATCGTATACTACATTTCCCTGCACGCGGTCCACATGGTACCCTTTATAAGAAATACCATCACTACCTATGGTGGCATCCACCCGCGGCGCTACAGTAGTGCCTCCAATATGAGCACGACCACCGACAATACCAGTAACCCCCACATCGGTAATGGCTTCTAGATTCACCTTATCCGCTACAACATTAAGGTTGAGATATTCTTCGTCTTTCCCCAGTGTAATAAGACCATTAAGCTTCGCCGCTTGATCATTGATTCGCCAAGAGCTATGGCTAATAACAATTTGGTCATGATTGAGCATAATACGACCTTCACCATCAGTAATGGTATACATCGTATTGCCTCGCTTAAAAGTGCCTGTTAAACCTTTAAAGCCTACATTGCCACTCATAACATATTGTCCATCTTCACTTTTAATATTGAGATGTAAATCTTGTAATTTCCCCTTCGTTACAACAAGATCTTTGCGCAACGGAACAAAGCTCATAATACCAGCAGTATCAATTTCATCAGCTTGTACAAACACATCAAAATTAGACACATCATCCATATCTATTTTGCCATTTACAAGGACAGATGAACCATCTACATCAGCAGTAAAAGCCCCTTTGGACATACCACTCATATTAAGAGCAACGGTACCATCAAGGTTTTCAACATTGCGTTTAATGCCATCTTTAGTACGTAGCGCTACATGGCCATTATTAATGGTAATATCACCATCAAAACCACCCGATTTATTCGGATCAGATGGTTTTACTAATTTTTCTATACTCCAAGATCCATCGTTCAATTGCCATATATGAAGATCAGGTGCCTCTACAGTAACAGTCGATATAGCTGTTGCCCCTGATGTATTACCCCCAATTATACTTGGTAATGCAGATAGTTTAACCCCAACGGCTACATCTTGTGCCGTCCCCACTAAGTGACCATCCCGATCTTTAATCACCACATCTGATAAAACTACATCACCATTCCAATTGATACGAAGAGAATCATAGTCCACAGATCCGTTTATGGCATTATTTACTTGTTCTTTAACCATAGGTGCTACATAGGTCTGAGCTATAGGGTTTATACTAGCACCAACTGCAGATAAGCCTAAAATTGCAGCCCCTATGAGACACCACTTTTTACGGGTCATAATGATCTCCCATACACATTATGAATAATATAAATATATATACTAATCTTACCACACACAAAGTAATAACTATAGTATTTTAAGGGTAAATTTTATAAAACTAATATATTTTTTTACTAATCATTTTCTGCAATAACTACAGATAAAATTATTTTAAACATTACCATAACATAAAAATGAAAATATACAATGAATTTACGCTTTATAAATCTATAACAAAAAAAAGACGACCGAAGTCGTCTTTTTTAGTATTCTATTATTGATTGCCACCAAGTTGTGCTAATTGTTCAGCTGCACCACTGTTTGCAATAATTTCTGCACCTTGTCCAACTGGAGTATTCAATGGAACACCTGTCAATTGTTCAAGAGCTGCAATGCTAATATTGTAATTATAAAGAGCTTGTACATAGTTATTACGAGCATCTGTTAATTTAGTTTCCGCATCGAGTACATCAAGGTTTGTACCAACCCCTGCGCGATAGCGAAGTGTAGCAATACGGAAGCTTTCTTGACCTTGAGCCACTGCAGTTTGAGTGCTTTGGATTGTTTGCTCTGCAGAACGCAAATTCAAGTATGCTTTTTGTACTGCTAATAATACAGCATCAACAGTAGCTAAATTAGCTTCTTTTGCTTGTTCAAGTTGTGCATTTGCTTTTTTAATAGCATTTTGTGTTGCACCGCCATCCCATAAGCTCCAAGACGCAGTAGCACCTACGCTCCAAGATTTAGTACTTGTTCCAAAGTAACCATCTGGATCGGCATAACCACGACCAGCTTTTACAGCTACAGTTGGCAAGTAGCCAGATTTAGCAGATTTTACAGCCTCTTCTGCAGATTTTACATCGAGAGCAGATTTTACAAGGGCAGAACGGTGAAGCAAAGCATATGCTTTAGCTTGTTCCAACGTAATATTGTAAGGTTTATATTGTAAGTCATGTTCTGCTGTATTAATAGCTGTTTGTGCAGGATATGCAATGACTTGATTCAAGCTAGCCTCTGCTAAATTTGCAGAATTTTGCGCTTTTACAAGATTTGTTTCAGAATCAGCAAGATTTGTTTTAGCAGCCAATACATCAGAACTTGCTACCAAACCAACATTATATTGAGCTTGCACATTTGTTACATGACCTTGGTAATCTTTAACAGCTTGTTGAGCCACATCAACAAGATTACGGTTCATGATCAATGTATAGTAGCCACTAATAGCATCATATTTTGCTTGTTGCAATGCTTCTTCATAGCTAGCGCCAGTGCCTTCACGAGTATAACGTGCAGAATCAATACTTGCATCGAGTTGAGGATTAAATACAGGAGCACTAATGGAGAAGTTATGACTACCAGATTTACCACGGCCAGTGTCACCGCCTGTTTTTTGAGCAGACCAACCATAGCTTACACTAGGGTTCTTGCCTGCTGCTACTTGGCTCACTGCAGATTTAGCAGCTTCATAGCCCCATTTAGTTTGTTTTGCTGTACGGTTATTCGCCAACGCCAACTCTATGGTACGAGTCTCATCGAGGTCCAATTTGCTCTCATATGTTTTACTATCTTGAACAGATTTTTCGGCTAATTGCTTTTGTGTTAATTGAATCGCTTCTTTTTGATATTTGCTTAATTGGTCTCCATTATTAACGGAAGTTGTAACTACATCAGCAGCCATTGCACCTGTAGTAGCTAAGGAGAGCATTACACCTAAGGATAAAACCTTTTTATTCATAATATGTACCTCCATACTCACCTAAAGTGAATGTATTAGTCTTTAAAATACTTGTTTGATACCAAAGTAGGTACCACCATTCGTGGAACCGAACGGTCTGGTCATTTGAATAACCCCATAAGTATCTTTATGTAAACGTATATCACTACGAATACGATATTTGCGATTGTTAAGGTCATATACCGCTGCGGATAATGAAACTGGACCACGTAAATTATAGTCAACGCCAAGTCCTAATTCACTTTCAAAAATACCGCCCCGTACTAGCCATTTAGAGCTAATGAATCGACCTGCATTTAAATCGAATTTAGTGCCATCGCCGATATTGGAAAGGCCAAGCTCAGCCATACCTTTATCATTATAAGCACGAACACGACCATTGATGCGGAATTCATCATCTGTTGTGTTATATAACAAATCTACAGAAGGCTCAACTTTAGTAGATGACTTTTTTTCAACATTATTTCTATCTACTACATTTCCACTTGCATCAGTTTGATATGCTTTACCACCCATCAATTTGTTGATGCGAGCTGAAATCTGTGCCGTATTATGTAATGTTTCCTTAATATTTTCCTGTGCTTTAGGATCAGTTACAGTAGACTCCATAGAACGAGCCATATTATCTACACGATCCGTAGTTTGTTTTAAGTTAGTCAAAATAGCACGCATATCATTGCCTGCGTTACCATCTGCATTAAATTGTTGAGCAGCTTGATTTAGCTGTGCCGTTACATCAGCCATATTTTGTGTAATCGCTACAGCATTATCAGCCATCGTTGCCGTAGATTGCAAGGAATGCTTAAGTGCATTTTGCGTTGCTGGATCACCAATAATATTATTAATAGATTGCAACATTTTTTCGGTGCCATCCATTAGTTTTTGAGCGCTTTGCATCGCTTTATCCATAGCGTCTGCACCTTCGCCCTTAACAGAGTCACCATCTTGTAAAAACACCTTAGATTGACCTGGTGAAATTTGAATAAATTTATCACCTAAAAAACCATCTGATCCCAATGTGAACGTAGAATCACTTGGAATTTGTGTTTTTTCATCAAGCTTCATTTTTACTACAACACCATGCGGAGTAATCTCGATATCAGAGACATTACCGATGGCCACACCTGAATATTTAACTTGATTGCCATTTTTTAGGCCATTAACTTGAGCAAAATCGCCAGTAATCGTCATTTGTGGCTTAGCCCATATATCAATGCGACCTACAAAAAGTATTCCCGCAATAAATAGAGCTATACCTATTATTGTGAAAGCCCCTACCTTGGCCTCCGTCGTCCACTTCATTACACATCTCCCATCGCAGATACATTAATTGGTTCTGCTTCACCATGAATAAACTGTTGTACCTTTTTATTTGTAGAATTCTTAAAGTCTATTGTATCAGAAATTTCCACAAATTTCCCCTTATCAAGTAAAGCTATGCGATTTGCCACGTAAAACGCGGATTGCATATCATGTGTTACTACAATAGAAGTACAACCAAGCCGTTGTTGCATCCCCTTAATTAGCATACTAATCGTACCAGATGTAATAGGATCCAAGCCGGATGAAGGTTCATCATAGAGGATTAAGCTTGGGTCTAGCGCTATGGCGCGAGCTAAGCTAACGCGCTTTTTCATACCGCCTGACAATTCGTTAGGCATATAGGATTCATACCCTTTCAAACCGACCCAATCTAGTCGCTCTGCTACAATGCGTCGTATCTCATCGTCGCCTAAGTCCGTATGTTGACGTAAGCCAAAGGCCACGTTTTCGCCTACCGACATAGAATCAAACAGAGCAGAGTATTGGAATACCATCCCCATTTTTCTTCGTACTGTATTAAATTCATCTTCAGATAATGTTGTAATATCTGTGCCATCTACAATAATCTGTCCAGATGTAGGGCGTTGCAAGCCAATTAATAATCGAAGCAATGTACTTTTACCACTGCCACTACCACCTAATATGACTAACGTCTCCCCATCATCAATGGTGAGATTAATGGAGTCTAAAATCACACGTGACTCATAGGCAACTACAACATCGCGTAGTTCTATCATAAATCCCTCTAGCGTATCTACTAATATAACAAGGTAGATAAAAAGTAATTTAATACAAATACTAAAATAATACTAGTTACTACAGAACTAGTTGTGGAAAAGCCTACGGCTTCTGCGCCCATTTTAGTTTCCATCCCCTTATAAGAGCCTACCAATGCAATAACAGCACCAAACACACTGGACTTAACTAAGCCTAATGTGAAGTCTGAAATAGTAGAAAACATTTGAATAGAATCTAAATAGGTACTTGGCGCTAAACCCTTAATTGCAGTAGCCACAAAGTAACCACCTGCAATGCCAATTACTACACCATAAAACGCCAATATAGGCACCATAATCATACATGCTACTACACGAGGTACCACAAGATAACCAATAGGATCGACAGCCATAACACGAAGCGCATCGATTTGTTCGGTTACCTTCATTGTACCAATTTCAGCCGTGATGGCAGCGCCAACACGGCCAGCTAGTACTACCCCTACTAAGATGGGACCTAATTCACGTCCCATAGCAACAGCCATAAGACCACCTACAGTGCTTTGTGCACCATATGTAATCAATACATCTGTAATCTGTAAGGTCATAACTGCACCAGCAAAGAGTAACGTTAAACTGATAATCGGCAACGAATCTACGCCTAAGTGAGCCATCTGCTGAAACACATGCCACAGATTAATCATTTTCAGTTGTCTAATTGTGTGCCACACCAATAATGTAGCACTCCCCATCTGTGATAGGCCGTTCATTACAGCTCGTCCTATCGATTCTAGCCAATTCAACAGTTTAGCCCTTTCCCCTTACATTTTCAGCTTATTCAGCTGCATTAGTATCATTTACTTTAGATTCATCCTTTTTATCAGGTGTTTTTTGGTCTTGTTTATCAGATTTTTTCACATCTTGTTTATCAGACTTTTTCACATCTTTTTTACTGGATTTATCCTTTTTGGATTGGTCTTCCAATTCTAATTTATGTTCCATCTTGCTTTGATTTTTAACTTCTTTTACGCGTTTAGCTAATGCTTTATCGCGATCGGCTGGTTTCATAACATGAATTGTAAATTGACCATCACCTTGAACGATGTATTCCGTATCAATAGCAGTTTTTTCTATTTGATTATCATCGTCCTTACTAGAACTCAAATCTTCTTGACCTGTTTTTTTCTTTACATCCCCTGGCATAGGTTTTGATTCCACATCTTTAAGTTTAGCTTTTTTAACAGATTGGGAACCATCTTCATCAACAAGACTAATGCCATCTTCTAAAAACTCTACAACGATTTGATTATTTGTATCAGTCTTTTGAATTTCATCATAAAGTTCATTAAAATCTTTATGAACTTTTAAGCGACGTAAAATTTCATCAGTTAAATTATATTTTTGCTTTTCTAATACATAAGGTAATGGGATTTCACCGCCCCCACGCACCTCTAAGGTATACTTGCCAACAGCTTGATCCTCAGGAACCTTAAAGAAGATTTGTTTAACAACCTTCTCACCGCGGAACGGCTCCAACGTTACATCTACAACGATTGTATCACCAGGGGAAACAATGGTTGAAGATGCAGAGGCATCAACAAGCTTAGCTGTTTTCTTATCTTGTGTCACCTCAGTTTCTACAGAGATGTCAGAAATTTCATAATTAATGAATCGATTATTCATAAGAACGTCGATAACATTATAAAACTCATCAACAGCCTTCTCAGAAATAGAATCAGAGCTATAGAACATATTAGTTCGCGTCAATGGTTTATGCTCTTTACCTCTTGGTGTGATCGTGTAAGAAATAGTAGCCGTACCAGCGCCACTACGATCCAATGTTTTATTCAACATGTTATATAGAGATGTAGCCGCTAAAGTCGGTGTCATCTCACTATCTTCAATAACCTTAACAGAGCTAGTTTTATCACGCCCCATATCAAGGTCTTTCAAATGGAATCGCATAGGGATTCCTGGAGAAATCACACCAGAAACACCTGCAATACCAGCACCTCTATCTTCAGTTACAGAGCCAACTTCCTTGCCCATAGAGCCCAATTTGAAAGCAGCATCATAACTTTTAACTACTGTAAAGATGCTTGCATTATGCATGAAGTAGTTTGAGGAGCCATGTTTTAAGAATGGATGACCAAAGGCAACAATCTTTTCCCCATCTACATAGGTAACAGTACCAATGGCCCCCAGTTTTAGGTCACCATCAACTAGTAATGCTGCTACAGAACCACCGGCTTCTAGAGGTTTAGCAATTTCATCACCACTAGCACTAGCCGTATCATATGTTTCATATTTATATTGTGGCAACTTGGATTTGAAGTAATCCATGGATGCTGCATCAAAGCCATAAGCCATAAGTGGCGTGCCAAGAGGGATCAATTGTTTATCATCCCATGGTTTGGATAAGTTCTTCTCATATGGAATATTCCATAATTTCACCATATCCTCGATAGGGGTAATCATCCCAATCGTACCATCTGCAAAGCCCCAGCCATAAGCAACAGCACCAACGAGCTTACCATTTATATATACAGGACTACCACTCATGCCATGAGCGATGCCGCCTGTTTTTTCCATAACAGGACCAGAGAACTTCGCTAAAATAAGATGACCAGATGGTCCCTTATCCTTCATGACACCAAGTACCTTTACATCAAAGGTAGAAATGGTATCTCCTACAATTACAGTTTTTGCAATGCCTTCCATACCTGTAGTTACATCATTGACAGGCATGAAATCAACAGCCTGTGCAGCTGTAAGTGAAGTACAGAAGAAAAGCGCCAGTATCGCTTTTCTATACCGACGCCAA
>CADFKY010000016.1 GCA_902834965.1 Veillonellaceae bacterium | reverse complement strand
GTAAGGTATTGACCATTGTAGGGGAATCTGGATCCGGTAAAACTACCGTGATCCGTGCCCTCATGGGTTTGTTGCCTATAGGTGGTGAGGTCACAGATGGTACCATGATCTTTAATGGTCAAGATCTTCGCACCCTATCTAAGTCAGAATGGAGAGCCATACGTGGTAAAGATATGGCTATGATTTTTCAAGATAGTGGTAGTGCTTTAGACCCAATAGTTCGCATTGGTAAACAGTTTAGAGAATTATTCAAATCTCATATAGAAATCACTAATGATGAATGTGATTGTCGTGCAATTGCTTTGTTAGAGTCTGTGGCATTACCTAATTGTGCAGATATATTGTGTCGCTATCCTCACGAATTATCTGGTGGTCAACGCCAACGTGTGGGCATTGCTATGGCATTAGCGATGGATCCTGCGTTATTAATTGGTGATGAACCTACATCTGCTTTAGATGTAACAACACAATCACAAGTTGTTATGCAAATGCTAGAACTTGCTAAAGAGCATAATTCTGCTATCGTAATGGTTACGCATAACCTTGGTGTAGCGGCCTATATGTCCGACTATATCATTGTTATGAAAAAGGGTCGTGTTGTTGATGCTGGCACACCGCAAGATATTTTAGAAAATCCATCTAATGAATATACGAAACAATTAAAAGATGCTGTACCAACATTGGGAGGAGGTCGTTACATTGACTAACTACGCTGTAGAATTAAAAAATGTATATAAACGATTCCCACTTCCTACTGGTGGTGAGCTCGAAGCATGTAAGGATATCAATATTACCTTAGAAAAAGGCGAGTCCCTTGGGATTGTAGGTGAATCTGGCTCTGGTAAAACGACTTTGGTTCGTATGATTATGAAGATGCTGCCTATTACGGAAGGCGAGATTTATGTAGATGGTGTAGAGATTCAACATATGAACTCTGAGCAAACAAAAGAATACCGCAAGAAAATTCAAATGGTATTCCAAGACCCATCTGCAGCGTTTAATCCGCGTATGAAGGTAAAAGATATTATTCTTGAGCCACTATACAACTTTGGTCTTCTAGAAAAAGGAAAAGAAGAACAGATTGCTGGTGATTATCTTGAAATGGTAGATTTACCTCGCGAGTTCATGCATCGCTATCCTCATGAAATGTCGGGTGGTCAACGTCAACGTGTTGCCATTGCTCGTGCTATCGTATTAGAGCCTGAAATTCTCGTATTAGACGAGGCTACTAGTGCTCTAGACGTATCCGTACAAGACTCCATCGCCTATTTACTGGCGCGTTTACAAAAAAAGAAAAATTTAACATACCTATTTATCGCTCATGATATTGCGTTCATTCGTACTATGTGCCACAAGGTGGTCGTAATGCACAAAGGCGCTATTGTTGAAGAGCTAGATGCATTTCACTTAGCTGATGCGAAGCATCCTTATACAAAAGTTCTATTGAGCTCCATCTTTGAAATTGGCCAAGATCATAAGCCACTTACTTTAGAAGAAGCGGCTGTAGAAGCATAGGACTTTGACACAACGTATACGACTTCTCATTGTAGCGATCGCCTAGTGTATTCGACTAGAGGATTCGCCTACTAATATGGGTAAAATACAATAGGTACATATATAATAGCAGTTAGCTTTAGAGCTAACTGCTATTTTTGTATGTTACGTATCTATACAGATTTTCTCATATATATAATTATATCGAAAATTTTCTTAGAAATGATTGTGTTAACACTAAATATATAGTATAGTTGACTAAGTAATATACCCCCATGGGTATAATTGGAATATGCTCATATGAAGTGATATACATATAGAGAAAGGTTAGGTGTGTGAATGAAAGGATTACGTAAGGCGTTACTGATTAGCATGATGCTGGGTGTTACGGTCCTTGGTACTGTAGGCTGCATAAATCAATCCTCCGATTCATCTAATGATGTATTAAAGGTAGGGGCAATTAGCTTTGCGGGTACCTTGGAACCAACAGAAAACTATTTTAGCTGGGCTGTTGTACGGTACGGTGTTGGCGAAACACTCACCAAGTTTGATGATCATATGAATGTCAAACCATGGTTGGCATCATCTTGGAAACAAAGTGATGACAAGCTGACCTGGACTTTTACCATCAACGATAAGGTTAAGTTCTCTAATGGTAATGCCCTTACTGCTGAGGCCGTAAAGGCGTCTTTGGAACGAACCTTTGCGAAGAGTAAACGGGCAAAAACATTCTTTAATTACACTGAAATGACGGCTAATGGTCAAGAGCTTACAATTAAGACAGATAAACCTTATTATAATTTGCCAAATTTGTTGGGAGATCCATTGTTCTTAATTATGGATGTGACTGCAGAAGCAAATGGTCGTGATATAGCGAAGGAAGGTCCTATTGGGACTGGGCCTTATGTAGTGACATCATTTACAAAAGAGCGTGCTGAGCTAGCACGGAATGATAACTACTGGGATGGCAAGCCAGGCTTCGGTAAGGTTGAAATTCCATCTATTAACGATGCCAATACACGAGCTATGGCATTGCAAGCGGGTGATGTAGATATGGCTGTTAGCATTGGACCTGGCGAATATGGTATCTTCCAAAACGATAAGAAATTCACTATTTATGAAGAATCATCCTTACGTGATGTATTCGTTCGGATGAGCCAAAAAGGCAAGCTTAAGAATGCTAATCTTCGAGCGGCTCTCATTGCCGGAGCAGATCGTGAGTCCTATGCAAAGAATCTTATGAAGGATACCTTTGTTGCCGGTAAGGCTCCATTGCCACCGTCCATTGATTATGGATTCAATCAATTGCGGGACCCTAATAAATATAATATTGAACGTGCTAAAGAATTACTTAAACGTGAAGGTTATATTGATACAAATGGAGATGGCATTGTAGATAAAGATGGTGAAAACCTAGTACTTGATTTCTATGCCTATACATCTCGCCCTGAATTGCCATTATATGCAGAGGCATTACAAGCGGACTATAAGAAAATTGGTGTAGATTTACAAATTAAAATCGTAGACTATGCTGTGATCGATACATTGGCGCAATCTGGAGATTACGATATGCTCATCTCTAGTGTAGTTACTGCTAATACTGGCCAACCTGTATGGTTCTTGAAACAATACTGGGGGACAGGTAGTGATACAAACGGCTCTGGATTCTCTAATCCACGTTTCGATGAATTGTTAGATCTTGGTGAAAGCGCTAACGATCCAGTGGTGCGTCGTAATGCGGTGATCAATGCACAACAATTGATGCTAGATGATTCGATAGCACTCTTCCTTGGATATCCTAAGATTAATATTGTAGGGAATAACCATATTGATGGTATTAAAATAACTCCATCTGAATACTATATCATTACGAAAGACTTAAAACGGAAATAACTTTATTATATAAACCTATAGTAATGAAACTTGTTAATATAATTTAAAGTAGTTGTAGACATATCAAAAGAGGACTAGCCATGGCTAGTCCTCTTTGTGTAGTTAGTTATTTTTTCTTTTGCTCTGTTGCATCAAGTTCTGCCATATTTACGACATTTGCTTTACCAACCATTTTGTTATATTTTATAAAAAGTTGTGTATATGCTTCGCCGTAGGAAGAATTGATGATGATATAGTTGCGAGCCTCTGCGACAAATTCTTTTACGGAGTCTTGATACTCGCGAACCGCATTTTGTGTTTCTGATGTTGTACCAGGTTGTAATTTGTTGATGCGTTGCGTGATTTGTTGCAAGTTTGCTTCAACCTTTTGGGTATCCGTATTTCCATCTGGATCGATAAGGTCGATTGTTTGAGCAGTCATGAGATTTAACTCGATGAAGTTAACTGCATTTTCACGTTTTTCACCTTGATATTCAGTCATGCGTTCTGTATAGAGCTCATTATTACGATTATCTAAGGCTAAATCTAAAGCGTTGTATGTAGCGTAGAATTGTTCAGCTAGAGGTACATACTGTGCCGCTAACTCATCGCTACCTTTGAAATTATCTTTTTCAAAACGACGTTCTACATAGTAGGCTTGCAATTGATCCGCAACAGGAATCAATTGATCTAGCACTGCTAATACATCATTAGTTGATTGATTTACATCTTCGTATGGAGTAGGGCTATCTTGCTTTGCAGCCTCTAATGCTGTTTTAAGATCTTTGTATTTAGGTAATGTAATCGTCGTGTTATGGGACCCATTACGTAACTCTTCGAGCGTTGGTTGTAATTGATTTGCATAGGCTACACTGTACGCGTTATATGAGTCTAATGCGACGATATAAGGTCGGATAGCGTTGATCTTGTCGTCAACGGTTGATCGATATAAAATTGTCGTTGTATTGGATGACAAGAGTGTATACACCCCGTAGATCCCACCACCGATAATAGCGATGCCAAGTATAACGGCTGCTATTAACTTGATGTACCCCTTTTTCAACTGCGCACGCTCCTTGAAAACACACTAACTCTTTTTGGATCCGTTTGGGCGGACTACGCCCCTAAGAGTCATTAGTTATATTATATCATAAACTTAGGTCCCAAAAAAGACGTATAGAGCGGAGAATCATAAGGAATAGATGAAATTATGTTATGTGAACATGTATTAATATTTGTAATTAGTGATTTGTAGAGGGATAGCCTTAAAAGGCTTTTACATAAATAAGCTATTCTGCATAAAAGTATATTTCTCTAGACGCTGCAGCTGCGGCTGGTATAATAGCAAGTATAGTATTCATTATATGGGGAGTTTTTTATGTCAGAATCGAATCGTTTGCTCAACTTTGCTACATCTTCAGAACTCATAGCAAATGGGGAAGGGCGCAATGTGCTATCAGCTATAGAAGATGGCTTGCGTAATTGTGATGAGTTTTTAATATCTGTAGCATTTATAACACCAGAAGGATTACTAACATTAAAGCCAATACTTAAAGAGTTAGAAAATCGAGGCGTACATGGTCGCATATTAACAACAGATTATCTTGGTTTTAATAGTCCACAAGTTCTAGAAGATTTAGGTAATCTAAAGAATATTGATTTGAAGGTATATTGTACTACTCAAGGTAGTGGACATGGTTTTCACACAAAGGGATATATTTTTAGGAAAGAGGAATCCTATCAAATTATAATAGGTAGTTCTAATTTAACTATTAATGCGCTAAAGAGCAATAGAGAGTGGAATACTCGTTCTGAAGTACATGGTAGCGATACCTATGCTCGAGATATTAATGAGGAATTTGAACTGTATTGGAATTCAAAATTTGCCATTCCTTATGAAGAGTTTATACCTTGGTATAAGCCTAGATGGGTTCGTCCAGAGCGTTTTTCACAAAGGTCTGTAGCGGAACAATTTAAGAAGGTAGATTTACCGGCCTTAGAACCTAATATGATGCAACAGCAGTTTATTGCCAACTTTAATGAATTAAGAGCGAATCATGCTAAACGAGGACTTCTAATTTCTGCTACGGGGACGGGGAAAACCTATGCAGCGGCTTTTGCGATGCGCGAAATGAATCCGAAAAGAATATTATTTATAGTGCATCGAGAACAAATAGCAAAACAAGCAATGGCAAGTTTTTCACGGGTTTATAATGATCCATCTATAACGTTTGGGTTAGTATCTGGTAATGTTAAAAAATATGATGCTACCCATGTATTTTCTACAATGCAAATGATGGGGCGTTATGATGTAATGAAACAATACGATCCAAAAACTTTTGATTGTATTATTATTGACGAAGTACATCGTGCAGGCTCTGAAAGTTATCAACGTATTATCGACTATTTTAAACCACAGTTTCTATTAGGTATGACTGCAAGTCCGGAGCGGACTGATGGTTATGATTTATATGAGCTCTTTGATCATAATATTATTTATGAAATTCGATTACAACAGGCTCTAGAGGAAGATTTATTGTGTCCATTCCACTATTTTGGTATTAGTGACTTATGGGTTGATACAGACGAACCGATTAGTGATATGGAGGTTACTTTTTCTAATTTGTCCACAAAGGAGCGTGTAGATAAAATTATTGAAAAGATTCGCTACTTTGGACATAGTGGTAGTCGAGTAAAAGGCCTGGTATTCTGCAGTAATCGCGTTGAAGCAAAGGCTTTATCTGACGCTTTTAATGAGCGGGGAATTTATCGCACGGTAAGCTTGACGGGTGAGGATAGCCAAGAAATTAGAGAGAAAACGATCGCTCGATTAACAGGAACTGGGGAGTATCAAGGTAGACTTGATGAGCAGTTAGATTATATCTTTACTGTAGATATATTTAATGAAGGCGTTGATATACCTGAAATCAATCAAGTTATTATGTTACGTCAAACTGAAAGCCCAATAATTTTTATTCAACAGTTAGGGCGTGGACTTCGTAAGTTTGAAGATAAGGAATATGTAGTTATCCTTGATTTTATTGGAAACTATACAAATAACTTTATGATTCCCTTGGCACTATCTGGTGATAGAAGTTATAACAAAGATACATTGCGTCGATATGTACAAGCAGGTAATCGTATTATCCCTGGTAGCTCAACAGTACATTTTGATAAAATTGCGAAACAACGTATTTATGAATCTATTGATACAGCAAAGTTTTCTGATATGAAATTAATAAAAGAAGCCTATTTTAATTTGCGCTTTAAATTAGGCCGTATTCCTAGAATTTCTGATTTTGCAGAGCATGGATCTATTGATATTAGTCGGATTTTCAATAAATTTAAGTCTTATCATAATTTCTTGATAAAAATTAAAGATAAAGACTATGATGTATCATTTACACCTATTCAGGAACGAATGTTACATTTTATATCTCAAAAACTAACAACAGGAATACGTGTACGAGAGCTATTAGTATTACAAGCATTATTAGAAGAAAAGCAGGATGTTATTACATATGTATCTAATGAGCTTTTAAATATATATAATGTAGAATTATCTGAGCATGGGCGAATTAATCTCATTAATGTTATGACAAATCAATTCGGTGTGAAAGCGGCACAAAAAACATTTGAAGATAGTGTATTTATTGAATTATCTAATGGTCGTTATGGAATATCTCAAGCATTTAAAGATGCATTAGAAAATAGTAATTTTAAAGAGCAAGTGCAAGAACTTGTCGCCTATGGTTTGAAACAGTTTGATGATAAATATAAAGGTAAGATTTATCCGAATACTCCTTTTGCTTTATATGAAAAGTATACCTATGAACAAGTGTGCCAATTATTAGAATGGCCTCAAAATGAAGTGCCATTGAATATTGGGGGATATAAATTCCATAAGGAAACAAAGACATATCCTGTATTCATCAATTATCATAAAGCAGATGATATTCAAGATACTATTAAGTATGAAGATAGATTTGAAAATCCAGGATTATTGAAAGCTATTTCTAAAAATAAACGATCATTTTCTTCTGATGATGTGCAGACTGCATTTAATGCTGATGCCTTAGGTGTTTCTATGCACTTATTTATGAGAAAGAATAAGGATGATGAAGAGTCTAAAGAGTTTTACTATTTGGGTCCTATTCATTCTACAGGACGAGAACGAGCTAAAGAAATCTTTATGGCAAATGGTACTATGGCAGTAGAGCTAGAGTATCAACTTGAAGTGCCTGTACGGGATGATATTTATGATTATATTATTAATGGGTAAGGATATATGAGTGAAGAACGAAAACATATTGAAGTTGTAGCAGCAATTATCAAAAAAGATAATACTATATTAGCTACTCAACGTGGTTATGGTGATCTAAAAGATGGTTGGGAGTTTCCAGGTGGTAAGGTTGAGCCTGGCGAAGCTCACGAGGTAGCACTCAAAAGAGAAATACATGAAGAACTAGAAGCTGATATTGCTGTTCAAGAACATATTATTACTATTGAATATACAGGGTATGAGAAGTTTGATTTAACAATGCATTGTTATTTATGTTCTTTAGTAAATGACTCTGATATTACTCTATTAGAACATGAAGCGGCAAAATGGCTTTCAAAAGAGAATTTATACTCAGTAGATTGGTTACCTGCTGATATTGATGCAGTAGATGCGATCTCTAAACGTTTATAATTATTGGTGTTAGTATAAACTCTAGTTTTATTATGTGATGAGCTTCAAAAGATTGATGCTATCTAATAAAGGAGCTCTAGATTAGAGCTCCTTTTCTTTAGTGTTGAGAGAGGATAATTTATGTTGTTACGTCTTATTAGACTATTTACTTTAATTGTTACTTTTGTTTGTATTTCCAGTGCAACATTTGCTATTTCTTTAGGTGAATTACAGAACTCATCACAGTTTTGGCGTGAGCGTCATGATAGTAACAGTGATATTTATTTAGATTTGAATTCTGTACAGAATGTTATTTATGAACCGCCAAAATATACCTTAAAATTTAAGGTATATACAGTTGATAAGAAAGATAAGTATATTGGTGAAGGCAATGTTATAGCCGACTATGATTATAATAAGTCCATAGAAGGCATAATAAAAAGGAATAACTTAGCAAAAATGCCGTATAATTCAGAAAAGGTTAAGTCTACCGTAAAAAAAGCAAAGTTAAAAGATTCGGGAATTGTAAATAGCCTTAAAGTTAGTGCTATTTATGACTTTAATGGGAAGGAGATATACTCTGGAAATCCGATTAAGACAGCTGAAAATATCAAAGTTGATGCAACTTCAAGTGGATATATTATCTCAGTAAAGGCATTTAAACAATATTATAAAGTTACCTTTTAATTACACTGTGGGAATTCTTTTCTTTTATAATTGAAATACATTAGCATACAATATTAAGGTACGCCTATAATACTATATAGGTGTACCTTTTATTTGTATGGATAGGATATTTGTAATGTGAAAGAGCTATTAGAACATATTGGCGTATTGTTTAAATTATATTTTGATATTCATTGTCCATACTTTCATATCGTTATATAATAATATTATCAGATTTGTATTTTTCGATATAATCAATGAAAGGAGTACAACATGTCAAATTTTATCACTCCTAAAGAATTATTAGCTTGTCTCGACGAGGTCATTATTTTAGATGCTCGAGGTTATCAAGATTATAAACAAGGCCATATTAAAGGGTCTTACCCGGTGGATTTAAATAAGGATTTAACAGGTCCTTTGGGCGAGCATGGTGGCCGTCATCCGTTGCCAGATATGGAACAGTTGGCTCATACCTTTGAGTCTTATGGTATCACTCGTGAATCTAAGGTTGTCGTATACGACTCTTGGCTTTTCTTGGCGGGCCGCCTTTGGTGGACGTTGCGCTACATGGGCTTAACTGATGTACGCGTATTGTCTGGTGGTGTTGAACGTTGGGTTAAAGAAGGTCATCTTTTAACTAAAGAGCCGACTCCATTACCTACAGAACCAACAGTTTTTAATTATGAATTACAAACGCATATGGTTATGAGTCGTGATGAGGTTCTCAAGGCTAGTGAAAGCGGGGATCATGTTATCATTGATGCTCGTGCGCCGTTCCGCTACGATGGGTCTCAAGTAGATACGATGGATGGCATGACTGGTCACATTCCTGGTGCTGTTAATCATTTCTATGAAAGTGGATATACCGTAGATGGGCCTAAGTCTGTAAAAGATTTAGAAGCCGAGTACTATAATGAAATCTACCAAAATAGACCTGTTGTGACTTACTGTGGCTCAGGGGTAACCGCTTGTAATGCGCTGTTAACTATGAGTGAAGTAGGGCTTGAATCGGCTTTATATGTTGGTAGCTCTAGCGATTGGGTAACCTATGACGGTTTCCCACTTAAGACTGGTGTAGAAACATTACGATAATACAGGAGGGCAAATGAAAATATTAAAACATCTACTAACCCTTGTTGCGTTTGGTTATTTGTGTTATCACATCTATACCTTCGGGCCCGGTATGTTTAATGTTACGGTGTTGGTAATTCTTGTTTTATCTTCCATAGCTAATTATTTCCGTGAAAAACGTGAAAGTGATCTTAAAGCAAACGAAAACGCTCGAAAGGCTCGTGCGGAAGCAAGACATGCAAAGAAACACAAACAATAGTAATGTACAACTTTCTGGCTGAACTGTATAACATACTATAATTGCTAGTATAAATAAGAATATTTTTGAAATATAAGGAAAATGTTGAAATAGAGGCTTTCACAAACTATATTAGTATGTAAAAGCACTATTAGAATAAGGAGTAAGCATTGAAATTAATTTCTTGGAATGTAAACGGCCTTCGTGCCGCTGTAACAAAAGGATTTATGGAATCCTTTAACGAACTAGATGCGGACATTTTCTGTTTACAAGAAACAAAATTGCAACCTGACCAAATTTCTTTGGAATTGCCAGGCTATGAGCAATACTGGAATAGCGCTGTGAAAAAAGGCTATAGTGGTACGGCTGTATTCACGCGTATTAAACCGTTGTCCGTAACTAACGGTATCGGCATTGAAGAACATGATCAAGAGGGCCGTGTTATTACTGCTGAATATGACAATTTCTATTTAGTATGCTGCTACACGCCAAATAGCCAACGTGAATTGGCTCGTCTTGAGTACCGTATGACTTGGGAAGATGCATTCCGTAACTATTTGCTTGAATTAGATAAGAAAAAACCAGTTATTCTCTGTGGTGACCTTAACGTAGCCCATCAAGAAATAGACCTTAAAAATCCTAAGACAAACCGTAAAAATGCAGGCTTCTCCGACGAAGAACGTGCAAAAATGACAGAGCTCTTAGGTGCTGGTTTCACAGATACATTCCGTCATCTTTATCCAGATGCTATTGAAGAATACAGCTGGTGGTCTTATATGGGTAAGGCTCGTGAACGAAATACGGGATGGAGAATTGACTATTTCATCACCTCTAAACGTCTTGACGACAAAATTCAAGAAGCTAAAATTCACCAACAAATCTTTGGCTCTGATCACTGCCCAGTAGAATTGGTAATTGATTTATAAAATTTTAGTGAATGTAAAAGCACAGCCTCATCTACGGATGGGGCTGTTGTAGTAGTCAAAAGGAGACAATATGGCTCAAAAACAAAAGGCCGTCGTATTATTTAGTGGCGGTGTAGATAGTACTACATGTTTAGCGCTAGCTATTGAAAGATTTGGTAAAGACAATGTAGTGCCGTTATCCATTCAATATGGTCAAAAACATAGTAAAGAACTAGAGGCTGCTGCATCTATTCTCGCTTATTATGGAATTGAAGGTAAAACGATGGATGTCACTAAATTGTTTGCCTTCAGCAATTGCTCTTTATTGACCCAATCCACAGAGGCAATACCTCAAGGTTCATACAAGGAACAACAAGAAAAAGAAGGGGAAGGTACGGTTAGCACCTATGTGCCATTTAGAAATGGTCTATTCCTATCTGCGGCGGCTTCCTTAGCCTTATCTCTAGACTGCGGCTATATCTACTATGGTGCCCATAGCGATGATGCGGCTGGTAACGCATACCCAGACTGTACAGAACACTTCTATAAATCCATGGGCGATGCTATCTTCGAAGGATCCGGCAAAGAATGCTCCTTAGAAGCACCATTCATCAACCATAACAAAGCAGACGTCGTAAAAGAAGGCCTACGACTCGGCGTACCATACCACCTAACATGGTCCTGCTACGAAGGCGGCGACAAACCATGCGGACACTGCGGTACCTGCATCGACAGAGCCGAAGCATTCTGCGCCAACGGCGTTGAAGACCCAGCCCTATAATACCCGTAAACTGGCTTACATTAGTAGCCGCCATTTAGGCGGCTACTTTGCATATAAATTAATAGGTAAGATACTATGTTTGATTTTAGGCGGACAGCTACGTCACTAATATTAGACTATTTGTTGATTCGCTAAATTCGCAGTGGCAGGAGATACCTTTTCAAAGAGCGACTTTGGCAGGTCGAGGCCCTAGGCCGATGACCGTATAGCCAGTGGAGCGATGAGAAAAGGTATCTCCTACCACCCCGTCCTTTCAAATTTAACATTAATAGTAGATTTACATACAAGTCCGCCTACATCTAAAGTAATTGCGAAAATATTAGATATATGCTAATATTAGTATTGCCTAAAGGCGACAACTAAATAAGACAGTTTGAAACCATCCTGTCTCTAAACAAAACTACGGAAATTCATAAGCATTTATAGCATGGTAGTTTTGCCATGCTTTTTTTATTTGAGGAGGTGAGTGTTATGATTACTACACGTAAATTGACTATTTCTGCCATGGTTGTGGCATTGTACATCGTTGTACTCTATTTAACGCAAAGCGTTTCCTTCGGGGCGTATCAAATTCGTATAGCAACATCATTATATGCACTTGCTTATGCCTTTCCGTTTTTGGTAATTCCAATGGGGATTGGTAACCTCATTTCTAACTTCCTATTCGGTGGTCTTGGTATCCTCGATATGATGGGAGGTTTTGGCGTCGGTATCTTAACAACAGGTATAATCGTAGGTATGCGTAAGCTTGGCCTTAGCGCTTGGTGGGCGATTCTACCAATTATCTTTGTTCCAGCATTATGTGTACCGTTATGGCTCAGCCCATTACTTGGCCTTCCATACTGGCCATTGGTATTGAACCTCATCGTAGGTCAAACAATTCCAGCAGTGCTTGGCTCTGTTTTGGTGAAAGCATTGATCAGCCGTCCTAGCATGGCTGCTTTATTAGGTGCTTTCAAATAAAAAGTACATAGGTAAATAAAAAGGCGTAAGCTCGATGTGAGCTTACGCCTTTTTTATGGCTAAATGTTATGGAGGTTGAAAGTATTAGCAGTTATAGCCGCGCCATTTAGTTTCTACTACGAGGCGTTCAAGGGCAACCATGTACGCTGCTTGACGAGGTGGTACATTGTATTTATGTTGCATTTCCCAAACTGCTTCAAAGCTATTTTGCATATTCTTAGTTAACCGTTCATTAACTTCTTCTTCAGTCCAGTAGAAGCTAGCTTTGTTTTGTACCCATTCATAGTAGGATACAACTACGCCGCCGCCGTTAGCAAGAACGTCAGGGATGATGTCGATGCCTTTTTCATAGAAGTATTTATCTGCATCATTAGTAGTAGGGCCATTAGCACCTTCTAAGATGATTTTAGCTTGAATATTTTCCATGTTGTCTTTGTTCAATTGGTTTTCAAGAGCTGCCATGTACAATACATCAACTGGTTGAGCCAATAATTCTTGGGCGCCAATTGTAGTCATGCCTGGCTCGCTGTAACCTTCAAGGGAACGACCATGGGAGTTAGCATATTCGTATGCTTTTTCAACATCAATACCGTTAGGGTTGTAGATATTAACGCTTACGTCGCCGATAGCAACAACTTTAGCGCCTGCTTGCGCAATGAGACGAGCACCTACGGAACCTACGTTACCGAAGCCTTGAACTGCTACAGTAAGGTTTTTGATGTCTAAGTTTTTCTTAGCTAAGTAACTTTGTAATGCGATGAGACAGCCGCGACCAGTCGCTTCATTACGACCTAAGGAACCGCCTACTTCAATAGGTTTACCAGTAACGATACCAGGGCTCCATTCGCCTTTTAATGTGCTATATTCGTCAGCAATCCAGCTCATGATTTGAGAGTTTGTATTTACGTCTGGAGCTGGAACGTCAGTATTAACGCCAATGATAGGAGCAATGCGACGTACGAAGTTACGAGTTAAGCGCTCTAATTCGCGAGGATTTAACGTTTTAGGATCAACTTTAATACCGCCTTTACCGCCGCCATAAGGAATGTTGGCGATAGCATTTTTAATAGTCATCCAAGCTGCCAATGCACGAACTTCGTTTTCATCGGAATCTGGATGGAAGCGAAGACCACCTTTAGCACTGCCGCGTAATGTGGAGTGTTGGCAACGATAGCCTTCGTATACGCGAACTTCACCATTATCTAGTTGAAGTGGTACAGCTACTTTTAGTTCTCGTTCAGGATGGCGTAATACTTCGTATTCACTACGAGTATAGCCCAGCTTTTCCGCTGCTACATCTAACGTATTTAGCATGTTTTCATAAGGATTATAACCGCTCATAATAATGACCTCCTGTATATAAGATTAAATGAAGTCTTGCTAATTTTACACATACTGAAGTATTCGACATTGTATACAGAATACCCTTTCTAATTTTATAACTATATTCTATAGTTTTTAATGCTCAAAAAGTGTATAGAATATAGATGTTTACTGTGATAATAGTCACTCGTAGAGTTAGATATAAATCGTAGTTTTTACAGTATAAATGGATACTTTTACAAAAAATAAAAAGAGACCGGTGAAAGATACTTTCACCAGCCTCATAAGAGAATATATTTTATTTTTCCACTGTATCTTCCACTGGAGTAGGAGGTACAGAAGAGTCTGTAGTTTGACCGTCACCCCACCATACGATACCGTATGTATGATTAAGAACAGAACGGTTAAATACAGGTGTTTCGATGCCTGCCTTGCGTTGTTTAATATAGTCTTCAAGAGCAAGACCTGCAGTACGACCCATACGTACGATGGAACTAATATTAGTTAATACTAAGAAAGCCATGAATAAATCGGCTAAATTCCATACTAGATCAAGGGAGGCAATAGAGCCTACAAATGTCATGATAATTACGCCGATACGGAACAAATGAAGATAGAATCTCTTATCTGTTAAGTGGCTAATGTTAATTTCACCGTAGTAATAGTTACCAATTAAGGAACTGAAGGAGAACATTACGATAAAGATTGCTACCGCTGTAGGTGCCCAAGAACCGAGTTGTTGTTCAAGGTTATGTTGCACTAGAGCTACACCAGTTAAGCCTGTTGTGCTATAGTCGCCAACGACGAGTACGATGAAAGCAGAAGCTGTACAAATGATAAATGTATCAAGGAATACACCGAATGCTTGTACAAGACCTTGTTCAACTGGGTGGTTAACAGCTGCAGTAGCCGCTGCATTAGGTACAGAACCTTCACCGGCTTCATTGGAGAATAGGCCACGTTTAATACCATTCATTACAGTGGCACCTAATAAGCCGCCACCTGCCGCAACTGGTTCAAAAGCGGAAGAGAAAATAGTGTAGATTACATGTGGGAATTGAGTAATATTCATAATTACTACGAATAATGCAGTAGCGATGTATAGAACCGCCATGATAGGAACGATGATTTCAGATGCTTTAGCAACGCGGCTAATGCCACCGAAAATAATAATACCAAGAAGAATTGCTACTACAGCGCCAGTATAGGATACATCAAAGTTGAATACTTGGAGAGATGCAGCTAATGTGTTAGCTTGTACAGAGTTGTAAATCCAACCGTATGTAATACTGATCAAAATAGCGAATAAAACAGATAAAGCTTTGTTGTTTAAGCCGTAGCGAATGTAGTAAGCTGGACCACCGTAAAAGCCGCCTTTAGCAACAGGTTCTTTGTAGATTTGAGCCAATGTAGATTCGATGAAACCTGTAGCAGCACCGATAAGAGCGATAACCCACATCCAGAAGACCGCACCAGGACCGCCGAGAACAACGGCAATGGCGATACCTGCGATGTTACCAACCCCAACACGGGATGCGGTACTAACACAGAATGCTTGGAATGAGGACACGTGATTTTTCTCCGTGGAACTACCAGCACCACTGATTACGAGGCGAATCATTTCTTTGATCATGCGAATTTGTACAAAATTCGTTGTCATCGTAAAGAAGAGACCTGCGCCGATGAGGATAAAGATGATGAAATAGCTCCATAAATAACCATTTATGGTAGAGATAGCATCATTGAGCATTGCTTCCATAAAAAAGCCCCTTTCATATAAAATAATTCTATATAGTTATTGATGTTATTGTATCAATTTCTATAGAGTCTGTAAAATAAAAATCCCTCACAAACGTGAGGGATTTGTTAGTCATTTATTGTTCTATTATAGGTAAGGATATTCCCTATGCCTTGATAAACTCTTGGGATCCTTCCATACCTTGTAATAAGGTCTGTTCAGAGTGTTCCATGTGAATCTGAGCCAATTTACGAGCTTGTGTTGCGTTATGAGAAGCAATAGCCTCTACGAGTTGGCGATGTTCTTCCCATGTTTTTCTAAGACGACCCGGTTGGTTCATAGAGAAGCTACGGAATCGATAGGTTTGTTCCCGCAAGTTGTGTACGATATCTGCTAAACGTTCATTACGAGAGGCACGGTATAGTACTTCGTGGAATTCCACGTCCGCTGCTACAACGGATTCCATATCCTTGTTTTCCATATGATCGCCAATCTCGACGAGCATTCGTTCTAATGTTTCGATTTCTTCTGCAGTGATACGTTCTGCTGCAAGACCAGCTGCTAGCTCTTCGAGGGCAGAACGAATTTCAAATACTTGGGTAATATCCTTTAACGATATATTGGCCACGTATGTGCCACGGCGAGGTACCATGACAACAAAGCCTTCTAATTCAAGTTTACGTATAGCTTCGCGAATTGGTGTACGGCTTACACCAAGTTCTTCGGCTAGAGGAATTTCCATGAGGCGTTCACCTGGTTTTAAAATGCCATCTTGAATTGCTTGACGCAATGTTTCACTTACAACTTCGCGTAGAGGTTTATACGCATCGAGGC
>CADFKY010000015.1 GCA_902834965.1 Veillonellaceae bacterium | reverse complement strand
TGGTGAGGAAACACAAAATGGATAAGGATGTTTTTTCTAAATTAAAGGTTGCAGACATTAAGGCGCTCTTTGAAACTGAACAAGCTTTAGAGATTTTGCCATTGGCTCAAGAGGATACTCGAAGTTCCGTTCAAAAATTGGCCGCTTCTTATATTAAACGCCAAGAAAAAGAGTTAAAAGAGCAGCAACGCCTCATGGGCATGTATGACTATGAAGGCATGTTCTATGATCAAGGTATCTATCATGTGGCTGGTGTTGATGAGGTAGGCCGTGGTCCTATTGCAGGGCCTGTAACGGTAGCTGCTGTTATGTTGCCGCCTATGACATTAATTCCGGGTCTTAATGACTCTAAAAAGCTAACAGAAGAAAAGCGTGAGGCCCTCTACGATATCATCATGGACGAAGCTGTAGCAGTTAGCTGCATTTCTTACGGCCCAGAAAAGATTGATGAGCTCAATATATATGAAGCAACGCGACAAGCGATGTATGAGGCGATTCGCACGCTCAGCGTACCAGCTGAAGCTGTAGTGGCTGATGCAATGAAATTGCCTGATTTGACGATTCCCGTTGAATCTATTATTAAGGGCGATAGTAAAAGCGCTAATATTGCTGCCGCATCAATTATTGCAAAGGTTACACGAGATCGATATATGAAGAGCCTTGATGACGAATACCCTGGTTATGGATTTGGTATTCATAAAGGCTATTATACGGAGTTACATAAAGAAGCTGTTGAACAACAAGGTGTAACACCACTACATCGCAAGAGCTTTGAACCTATTAAATCTATCGTTCGTTGGGTTAAACCTGAGTGATTATATTAAATTAGATTTATCATATAAATTGTATATAGTTTATAACCGTAAAGAGGTTCCTATTGGTCACCAATGTGACTATTAGGAACCTCTTTTCTATTTACTTTTAGAGCCTCCATATTCTACGCTACAAGTAAGTGTTACCTGTTGAAAGTTTAGATGTAGATTAAGTGATAAATATTCTATAAGTTATTGTAGTTACTACACGTATATAGGAGGTATATATGAAAACGATTAGTACAGGTAAAGCATTTAATGAATTGGATTCAAAGGAGCTTGGTAAATGGGGCGAACGGGTGGCCATTAAATATATTGAAAAGATCGGCCTTACAGTAGTAGATACAAATTATAGAACCCGATTAGGAGAAATTGATATCATTGCAAAACGCGATTTAATCTATCATTTTATTGAAATTAAAGCTCGCCGTGGAATGCAGCATGGATTAGCTCGAGAGGCAGTGACAAAGAAGAAGCAAAAGCATATTAAACGGGTAGCCATGTTATTCTTATATGATCTTCACCAGAAAAGACGGCGGTGGAAAGAGTTATCCTTTGATGTAATCGAAGTGTACTTACATGAAGACTTTCAAAGTTCTATTCATTATTTGCCGCAGTGCTTTTAGAGAGGTTACCTATGTATGCAAAACTATATGGCGCTACATTACATGGCATAGATGGATGTATCATTACAGTTGAAGTTGATATATCTCAAGGCTTGCCTGTCTTTGATATCGTAGGACTACCCAATCAATCGGTTAAGGAAGCTCGTGAACGTGTGCGGGCAGCCATCAAAAATAGTGGCTATGAATTTCCTATGAGACGTATTGTAGTAAATCTAGCACCTGCTACGATTCGTAAAAGTAGTGCAGGACTCGATTTAGCTATTGCTTTAGGAGTTCTGTTTGCATCGGGACAGATAAAGGGGCGTAAAACTAATATTTCAGCTTTATTAAAAAATAGTTTGTTTATGGGAGAGCTAGCTTTAGATGGATCACTATTACCAACCTTTGGAACCTTGGCTATGTCCCTTGCAGGCTTAGATTCTAATTATTCCACTATATTTACAAGTGTTGAAAATGGTCAAAATTTAAAAGCCATACCAAAGCTTTCCATTTATGGGGAATCTTCATTACTACGTATTATTTCTATTTTGGAGAAACTAGCTAAATCAAAGTGTTCTAAAGTAAATAAAGAGACTATAAACAAATCTACAGGTTCGAAAAATCAAATCTATAATCAATCAGCGGAATTGTTAGAGTCATATAATCCTGTAGATTATATAAATGAAGATAGTTGTGTAGATACAGGATCTAATCAAACATATACAGTAGATTTTAGTGATGTACAGGGGCAAGAGCTTGGTAAACGGGCTATGCTCATCAGTGCTGCAGGTCATCATCATTGTATTATGATAGGTCCACCAGGTGGTGGTAAAACGATGATGGCTGAGAGATTGCCGACCATACTACCACCTATGACCTGGAATGAAATGATTGAAGTGAGTCGTATACAAGACGTAATAGGATTATTAGGAGATTCGGGATTGGTTACAACTCGTCCTTTTAGACATCCCCATCATACTGCAACTTTAGCGAGTATGGTAGGAGGCGGTATTCAAGGTCGACCTGGTGAGGTAACATTTGCTCACGGAGGTGTTCTATTTATGGATGAGGCACCTGAATTTCAACGTCAAGTTATCGATGCGCTTAGGCAACCTTTAGAATCACGTACAATTACCATCAATCGCTCTCAAGGTAATTACATATATCCTGCCGATTTTATTTGTATCTTAGCAGCTAATCCATGTCCTTGTGGATATTATCATGATCCTTATAAAGAGTGCGTATGTACGGAAACAATGGTTAAAAATTATCAGCAACGATTATCTGGACCTATTATGGATCGTATCGATTTGCACATACCTGTTGAAAGGCCCACATTAGAGCAATTATTAGATACTTCGTATTCAACGATGACGAGTGAAAGTATGAGAGAACAAGTTGTTATGGCGACCTCTATGCAACAGAAACGGTATGAAGGCCTAGATTTTAGCTCTAATGGTGCCGTACCGCATAAGGCCATAAGTGAGCTTTACCATATTACCGATAAGGCTTGGAGTGTACTCGGTAATATATTTGACCATTTCCATTTAAGTGGACGTGCTTTTGATCGCATATTAAAGGTCGGTCGTACCATAGCAGACCTTGAGGGAAACCCACAAGTGGAACCACATCATATTTCCGAAGCAATGTTATTTAGAACAGGTAAGTAGGTGATATTATGACAAGATATGACGACAACATTTATATTGCAGGTCTCCAAAGTTTATATAATGTGGGCGCAGCACATGTAAGGAGTTTTATTGATGATTTTGGAGGACCCTATGAAGCTTGGCAAGCTGTTAAGAAGGTTGAAAATTTGAAATCTTATTATCATATTTCCGTAGGAGATAAACGTGCTATTGCAGCATCGGCTAAGGATGAAAAACTAGATTATATAATTCAAAAATTAGATGAATATAAGATGGATGTTACTACCTTTCTAGATAAAGATTTCCCATCTATGTTAAACCAAATCTATAATCCACCAGCTATATTATTTATGCGAGGTAATCGAGCCTTATTAGATAAAAGGTTGAACCGTATTGCCATTGTAGGTGCGCGACGATGTTCATTATATGGGCGGAATGTGGCAAGAATGTTAGGAAAAGAATTGGGCAAATACAGTACTATAATTGTTAGTGGCGGTGCTCGTGGTATCGATTCGCATGGCCATGAAGGACTACTAGCAAGTCAGGGGTACGGCATTGTCGTTATGGGATGTGGATTAGATATTGTATATCCTAGAGAAAATTCAAAATTATTTGATAGAGTACTGGCTAATAATGGGTTACTCCTATCTGAATATCCTCCAGGCACACCGCCATCAGCAAAGCATTTCCCTGCGCGAAACCGTATTATTAGTGGCCTTAGTCGAGGTGTAATCGTAGTAGAGGCTAAGTCTAGTAGTGGCTCCTTGATTACGGCGGATATGGCGGTCAGTGAAGGGCGCGATGTGTTTGTAGTACCGTGTAACCTATTAGATCATACAGCGGATGGTAATAAGTTCCTTATGAGAAACGGGGCTTATGTATTGACTGGATATGAGGATATAGTGGAACAGTATCATTTAACATTGCGGGATTTTTTCGCTACAGAAGAGAAACTTTCACCGGCAAAAAAGAAACTTTCAGCGTCAAAGAAAGAGGAACATAGTCATGTAAAAGAGGGGGATTTATTGAGTAATACATGTAAGGGTGTTGATAGTCATGGGTCGTCTATGTTAAGCTTTAGTTTGGATAAGAGTTTAATCTTGAGTGAAATACCTCATGATCGATGTATTACTGTTAGTGATATTTTGAAAGTAACTCACATTCCATTGCAACAATTGCAGCCCTTATTACTAGAATTAGAGCTAGAAGGGGCTATAGAGCATCAACCGCCGAGAGGCTATATTAATATGACTAGGAGTGATATACTTGTCCATTAAACGATCTATCGTTATTGGCGAGCCAAAAGCAGCTAGTACTAGTAAAGAAACAAAAAAGAAAAGTACTACAAAAGAGAGTACTACGATAAAACGTAAGGTTGCCAAAGAGGCTCTTACTCCTATGGGGATTGTACGGGACAAGTCTGTATTACAAACCTCTGTGCCACCTGAACAACGAGAACCTCGCGTATATAATCCAGATGGCAAAGTATTGGTTATCGTAGAATCTCCTGCTAAATCTAAAACAATTGAAAAATTCTTAGGTCCAAACTATGTGGTAAAAGCAAGTATGGGCCACTTACGAGATTTGCCTAAATCTCAAATGGGTATCGATATAGAGCATGGCTTTACACCGCGTTATAGCAATCTAGTAACTCGTAAAAAGGTTATAGATGAACTTGTTTCCTATGCCGATGAAAGTAGTGCCGTATTACTCGCAACTGACCCTGACCGCGAAGGGGAAGCCATTTCATGGCATTTAGCGTACATTCTTAACGTAGATCCTACGTCTACATGCCGTATTACATTTAACGAGATTACGAAAAATGCCGTTGCAGAGGCCTTAGAATCTCCACGGACTATCGATATGAACATGGTAGATGCTCAACAAGCACGCCGTGTGTTAGACCGTATCGTAGGTTATAAATTGAGTCCACTATTATGGAAAAAGGTTTGTAAGGGCCTTAGCGCAGGTCGTGTACAGTCCGTTGCTGTTCGTCTCATCTGTGAACGCGAACGAGAAATTCAAGCCTTTGTGCCACAAGAATATTGGACTATTGAAGGCAATTTTGAAACGCCTAAAAAAGAGGCTTTCACAGCTGAATTAACTCATATTAAAGGTGAGAAAATTGATATTACTACTGAAAAAGATGCACAAGCCGTTGTCGATGCCATAGGCGGTGCCGATGCAGTAGTAACGAATGTGGAAAAACGTAAGCGCTCTCGTAAAGCGGCACCACCATTTACAACATCTACGTTGCAACAGGATGGTGTTCGTAAGTTGAATTTTGGTGCAAAGCGTACCATGATGATTGCTCAACATTTGTATGAAGGTTTAGAAATCGGTTCCTATGGTCATGTAGGTTTGATTACTTATATGCGTACAGACTCTACGCGTATTTCTAAAGAGATGCAAGCCATGGCTAAGGACTATATTCTTCGTAACTATGGTGAAGACTATTATCCATCTAAACCTAATATGTACGGTGCAAAAGGTTCTGCTCAAGATGCCCATGAAGCGATTCGTCCTACATCATTAGAGTTAACACCAAAAATGGTAGAGCCATTCTTGAGCCGTGATGAGCTAAAATTATATACGTTGATTTGGAATCGTTTTATGGCGAGCCAAATGGCACCTCAACAAAATGAATCCACTACCATTGAGTTAACTGTTCATGACGACTACACATTTAAAGCGACAGGCTCTCGTGTAATCTTCCCAGGTTTTAGTGCTGTTTATGAAGATGCTAAAAAAGAGGATGTTCCTCAATTGCCAGCACTTAAAAAGAATGATGCTGCTCATACTGTACAGGTATTGCCTGAACAACATTTCACGCAACCACCTCCACGTTATTCTGAGGCGAGCCTCATCAAAACATTGGAAGAGCTCGGTATTGGTCGTCCAAGTACATATGCTCCAATTCTTGATACAATCGTAAGCCGTAACTATGTAGAGAATACGAATAAGCAATTCGTTCCGACAGAGTTAGGCTTTGTAGTGGTAGATTTCTTGATTGCGTACTTTGAAAAAATCATCAATACAGGTTTTACTCGCGATCTAGAAGAAGAACTCGATGCTATTGCATCAGGTAAGGATACGTATCTAAAGGTATTGTCTGATTTCTATGAAGTATTCGCTAAAGAGCTAGAGGATGCGAGCGATGTAGATCGCATCGAAATTGCATCTATGGAAAGTGATGAAACGTGCGAACTTTGTCATAGTCCAATGGTATATAAATTTGGTCGCTATGGTAAGTTCCTTGCATGTTCTAACTTCCCAGAATGTAAAAATACAAAACCTATTACGGTAGGGACAGGTGTAACTTGCCCTAAATGTAAAGAAGGGGAAATCGTAGAACGTAAGTCTCGTCGAGGACGTTTGTTCTATGGTTGTAACCGTTATCCACAATGCGACTTCACATTATGGGATAAACCAACCCATGAATTCTGTGATACTTGTGGTTCTATTATGGTTGAAAAGACATATAAAAATGGGACGACTAAGAAATTCTGTTCCAATGAAGCATGTCCAACTAGACCTCCAAAGAAAACTAGAAAGAAAAAGAGCGAAGCTAGTGAAGAAACTGTAAAAGAATCTAAAGAAACTAAAGAGTCTAAGAATTCTAAAAAATCTAGTAAAGCTAAAAAAGAGGAAACAACAGTTGAATAATAAAAATGTTATTGTTATTGGCGCAGGGCTAGCTGGCTCTGAGGCGGCTTGGCAACTCGCTAATCGTGGTATTCATGTAGACTTATATGAAATGCGCCCTGTGAAGAGTTCCCCTGCACATCAAACAGATCAATTTGCAGAGCTTGTATGTAGTAACTCCTTACGCGCTGGCAATATTGAAAATGCAGTAGGTCTTTTAAAAGAAGAGATGCGTCATTTAGGCTCCATTATTATGGAATGTGCCGATGCGACAGCTGTTCCTGCCGGTGGTGCCTTAGCCGTTGATCGTCACTTGTTCAGTGAAATGGTGACTGAAAAGGTAAAAGGCCATCCTAATATTACAGTGCATCACGAAGAGGTAACCGAGATTCCTGCTGAAGGTACTGTTATTTTCGCTTCTGGTCCCCTTACATCTGAAGCATTAGGGGATAAGATTAAAGAATTAACTGGTGAAACAGGCTTTTACTTCTACGATGCAGCAGCACCTATTGTAACGGCAGAATCTTTGAATTATGATAAAGTATTTGCCGCTTCTCGTTATGATAAGGGCGATGCAGATTATCTTAACTGTCCTATGACTGAGGAAGAATACAAAGCATTCTGGCATGAGCTTACAACAGCTGAAGCAGTACAACCAAAGGATTTTGAAAAAGAAATCTATTTTGAAGGCTGCATGCCTGTAGAAATTATGGCTAGCCGTGGTGAAGATACTTTGCGCTATGGACCATTAAAACCAGTAGGTTTGGTGGATAAGCGTACCAATGAGGAATCTTATGCAGTTGTTCAATTGCGTAAAGAAAATAAGGAAGGCACCATGTTTAACTTGGTAGGCTTCCAAACTCACTTAAAGTGGGGCGAGCAAAAACGTGTATTTGGTATGATTCCAGGCCTTGAAAACGCAGAATTCGTTCGTTATGGTGTTATGCATCGTAATACGTATATCAACTCCCCTGAGTTGTTGAACCATGCATTCCAACTAAAAAAAGAACCGCGTTTATTCTTTGCGGGCCAAATGACAGGTGTAGAAGGGTATTTAGAATCTGCTGCTAGTGGTCTTATGGTTGGTTTACAAGTGGATCGTTATTTAGACGACCGTTCATTTATTGACTTCCCTAAAACTACAGCTATCGGTTCTCTTAGCCATTATGTTTCTAACTATGAAGGTTCCAACTTCCAACCTATGAATGTCAACTTTGGCATTATGGACCCATGGCCTCAAAAAATACGCAAGAAAAAAGAGAAAAATGCACTCATTGCTAATCGTGCATTAGAAGATCTAGATGCTTTAAAGGCAAAAGAAAATTTATAAACTTTGGCCATATAAAATAAATTGCTCAATACTATATGTGTTTTTAGACTTATAAAGAAAAATCCTTCATTCAATGGGACACCCATGAATGAAGGATTTTTTCTTATTCATAATATATGTTTCTTATTATTTGTTATTATTTACGTTTTTTTGTTTTAGGCGCTGTTTCTGTAGTTTCAAGTACAGGTTGATTTTTCTTTTCTAAGTAGCCTAGATAGATAAATAGACAAATGCCTACGATAATAACAATAAGACTAGTCATTTGAGCAGATTTTAAGCCTAGTGTTAAGTCTACATAGTCGCCGCGCAAGAATTCAAGGAAGAATCTAGCTGTAGAGTAGAGAATAGCGTATAGTACGAATACTTGCCCTTTAGCATGTTTAAAGGAGCTAAATAATAGGAGGGCCACAAAGATAAGAATATCGATTTGACCTTCCCAGATTTCGGCAGGCCATAATGGTTGATTGCCGTAAGTGCGATGTGCTAACGTGCTTTCAGGATAGAGAATACCAAAGTTACCACCCGTAGGATGACCAAAGGCATCGCCATTTAAGAGGTTTGCCATACGCCCTACAGATTGAGCCAAAATTAAGGCAGGGGCAAATAAATCAGCAAAGGCCCAGAAATCGATATTGTTTTTACGTAAGTACCAGTAGCCTGCAATGGTGCCTAATACAACGCCACCTTGAATGGCCATACCACCTTGCCATACAAAGGGAATTTCTAATAAATGATTGCCATAATAGTGCCAATCAAAGAAGAATACATCCCATAATCTAGCACCGATGAGACCAGCTACGGCAACAGTAATGGAGAAGTCGATGATATGTTCATGCCATCCTCGACCATCTTTTTTTAATAAAACATAGGCAACAGAGGCACCACAGATGATAGCTAAGGCTAACATGGCACCATAAGCCCTGATAGGGAAGTCACCTATAAAAAATAGATATTGATGCATATAAAACTCCTTATATAATAACTTGTATTGTATAAGATAAATTATAAATTACATGTACCCTTCATGCAACAACTGAGAGGAATTCTATATAATATGGTATAATATAGAGATTGAAATTATATCCCCTTTAGGGGACTAGAGTTAGGAGAGTTCATGATTCGCAAATCTACAATTTTAAAATCTTTAACAGCTTTGGTGATGTCTGCATTATCTAGTACAGCTGTACAAGCAGAAGTATTAGTGCCTATCGATCAATTCTTGGCAAATACTACGCGTCATTACGAAGCTAATCAGTATAAAACATCCTATACAGTATATGTACCTCAAACAGTATTGCAAGGGAATACTATTGTTTTAGATCCTGCTGCTGTTGGAGAACCCGTAAAATTGCCCACAACTAGCAAAAATGGTACGACCTATGTCGACATTGAGTCTGATCCAGCTATGCTCGGTGTGAGCTATACAAAAACGAATGGACAACTAACATTAGGTCCTGCTCCACAAGCTTCTACGGTAAAAGCTCCGTATACAATGCAAACACCGTTGTCTTGGGCTTTTGATCCATGGCCAACACAGGGAACTCCATATCAAGAAAAACTTAATGCTAGCGGCGATAATATCATTTCTCCAAGCTGGTTTAAATTGCATAGCCTGGGCCTTGAAGCAAGTCCTAATGTAAGTATTGATTATGTTAACGATTATAAGAGTAAAGGTTACCACGTATGGCCTTTGATTACGAATCGATTCGACCCTGGCTTTACTAGTGGCATCCTAGCAGATCAATCTGTATGGAAAAAATATGCTCATAACCTCGTACAATATGCTTATATTTACGGCTTTGATGGGTATAACTTTGACTTTGAAAATATTGATTATGCCGATCGTGATCGTTTAACAGCGTTTGTAGCATATCTATCTAACCATTTACATCAATACAATATTAAAACATCCATTGATGTAACAGGTTATTCTGATAGCCCAGAATGGTCTTTAGTATATAACCGCAGCGCCTTTGCTAATTCCGTAGATTATGTAGTTCTTATGGCTTATGACGAAACATGGGCTAAGAGTACCACAGCAGGTCCTGTAGCAAGTTATCCATGGGTTCGCAATCATACAGAAAAAATGCTTTCTGAAGTGCCATCCCAAAAATTAGTACTTGGTGTGCCATTCTATATGCGCTTATGGCATGATACAAATGGCTATGCTAAGGGCGAAACATTGGCTATGAAAAATATAGGTAGTTACTTTGCAAACTACAAGGATAAAATGACATGGGATGATAGATTAAAACTTTATTATTTATCAATCCCAACTGGCTCTGGTTCCGATCGTATTTGGTTTGAAGATAATACGTCTTTAGGTTTGAAGCTAGATCTTGTAAAAGAATTACAGCTTGCTGGTTTTGCAGCATGGCGTAAAGGCTTTGAAGATGAATCTACTATTGCTATGATTCAAGGTAAAGACTTAGGCCGCGGTATTCCTAAATCTCCTACAGCGGTTGTTCCTGAACCAGTAGTAGAAGAAACTAAACCATTAACTAAGCTTGAACAATATAAATTACGCCTAGAGGAAAAAGAAAAGGCCAAAGCTGCTAAAGCGGAAGCAAAACGTAAGGCAAAAGAAGAAAAAGAATTAGCTAAACGCAAAGCTAAAGAAGAAGCGGAGCAAGCTAAAGCTGAGAAAAAACGTCAAGCTGAGGAAGCCAAGGCAGAGAAAAAACGTTTAGAAGAAGCTAAGGTTCAAAAGGAACGTGATGCACAAGAGGCAAAGAATACAATTGCTTCTTATAAGAGCCATGGATCAGTTCAAAATACAACTACTAAAAACGAATTAACTAAATCTGTACAAGTAGTAAAACGCTAGAGTTTGACTGCTTTCATAGTACGTAGTAAAATAAAAATATTGATTATAAAACGGCAACTAATGAGGTTGACTATATGAGGAGGCCCCTACATGAATGAAAAATATGTAGCCCAAGATATTGAGAAAAAGTGGCAAAAGTATTGGGATGATAACCATACATTTAAAACAGAATATGATGAATCTAAAGAAAAATACTATGTATTAGAAATGTTCCCGTACCCATCTGGTAACTTACACATGGGTCACGTGCGTAACTATTCCATCGGTGACGTAGTAGCTCGTTTCAAAAAAATGAAGGGCTTTAACGTGTTACATCCAATGGGCTGGGACTCCTTTGGTATGCCTGCAGAAAACGCAGCTATCAAACATGGTATTGCACCTAAAACATGGACACTCGACAACATCGAGAACATGAAATTGCAACAAAAAGCACTTGGCTTGTCCTATGATTGGGACCGCGAAGTAGCAACATGTAAAGAAGATTACTATAAATGGACTCAATGGTTTTTTGAACAGTTCTATAAAAAAGGCTTAGCCTATAAAAAAGAAGCTAAAGTAAACTGGTGCGAAACTTGCCATACTGTATTGGCTAACGAACAAGTTATCGATGGTGCTTGCTGGCGCTGTGATAACCCAGTTGAGAAAAAAGACTTGTCTCAATGGTTCTTGCGCATTACAGAATATGCGGACCGCTTGTTAACTGATTTGGATACTCTTGATCATTGGCCACAACGCGTTAAATTGATGCAAAAGAACTGGATTGGCCGTTCTGAAGGTACAGAATTCTCCTTTGAAGTACCATCCATCAATGAACGCGTATCTGTGTACACTACACGGGTTGATACTATTTATGGCGTAAGCTATGTAGTATTGGCTCCTGAACATCCATATGTGGAACGCCTTATTGAAAATGCTCCTAATAAAGCTGAATTAGAAGCTTTCATTACGCGTATGCGCAATATGAGTGATATTGACCGTACATCTACAGAGGCACCTAAAGAAGGTATGTTCACTGGTTCCTATGCAGTAAACCCAATGTCTGGCGAACAAGTTCCTGTGTGGATTGCAAACTATGTATTGGTAGACTATGGTACTGGTGCCGTAATGGGTTCCCCTGCACATGATGAACGTGACTGGGAATTTGCTCACAAATATGATTTGCCTATTAAACAAGTTGTAGCTCGTGAAGGTGAAGAATACAGCCTTGATAAATGGCAAGAATGGTACCATGAAGATGGTATCCTCGTTAACTCTGGTGAATATAATGGCCAAACATCTGAAGAGGCTCGTAAAACTATTACAGCTGCTCTTAACGAACGCGGCATTGGTGAAGGTAAAGTAAACTTCCGTCTTCGTGACTGGTTGATTTCTCGTCAACGTTACTGGGGCGTGCCAATTCCTGTAGTATATTGTGAAAAATGCGGTGAACAACTCGTTCCTGAAGAAGAGTTGCCAGTACGCTTGCCAGAGGATGTTAAATTTGAGTCTGGTGCTGTATCTCCATTGGCTACATCTGAAAGCTTCTTAAATACTACATGTCCTAAATGTGGTGGTCCTGCACGTCGTGAAACAGACACAATGGACACATTTATCGATTCCTCTTGGTACTTCTTGCGCTATACAGATGCTAAAAATGACCAAGCTCCATTCGATAAAAAAATCGCTAACTACTGGATGAACGTTGATCAATATATCGGCGGTATTGAACATGCTATTTTGCACTTGTTGTACTCCCGATTCTTTGTGAAAGTTATTCACGATTTAGGCCTTATCGAAGCTAACGAACCATTCCGTGGCTTGTTGACACAAGGTATGGTTCTTAAAGAAGGCAGCAAAATGTCTAAATCCAAAGGTAATGTAGTTTCTCCTGAAGAAATTATCAATACTTATGGTGCAGATACTGCACGTTTGTTCATTCTCTTTGCGGCTCCTGTAGATCGTGACCTTGATTGGTCTGACCAAGGCGTTGAAGGTTCCTATCGTTTCTTAGGTCGCGTATGGCGTATTGTTGATGCATACAACGAAGAAGGTAAGAAAAATGTAACTGGTGAACTTACAAAAGACGAATTTGCATTGCGTCGTGAATTACATCGTGTTATCAAAAAGGTAACAGAAGACCTCGATAATAACTTCAACTTCAATACTGCTATTTCTGCCATTATGGAACTTGTAAATGCTATGTACGCTCATAAGGACAAAGCTGAAACAATCAACAGCGCTTTGGCTAATGAATTGACTCATTCCTTATTGCTACTCTTAGCACCATTTGTTCCTCATATGACAGAAGAGTTGTGGCATGAATTGGGTGAAACTACATCCATCCACACTGAAAAATGGCCTGTATACGAAGAGGCAGCTCTCGTTGTAGATGAAGTAGAAGTAGTATTACAAGTAAATGGTAAAGTTCGTGATAAACTTACTGTTTCCGTAAATATTACAAAAGAAGAATTAGAAACAATGGCTAAAGAATCTAGCCGTGTTCAAGAGTTTACTGAAGGTAAAAATATCGTAAAAGTTATTTACGTACCTGGTAAACTTGTAAATATCGTAGTTAAATAACGATATTCTATTCGTTTAATACAGTAAGCCCCCAACTACATAAGTAGAAGGGGGCTTATTTTATAGTGAGGTAATTATGGCAAAACGTAGCGATTATATTTCCTGGGATGAATACTTCATGGGCGTTGCCATCTTAGCAGCGCAACGCTCTAAAGATCCTAATACACAAGTTGGTGCGTGCATCGTTAGTAATGATAATAAAATCTTATCTATTGGCTATAATGGCATGCCTTTAAACTGTAGCGATGATGATTTTACATGGGAACGCGATACAGCAGATGATAATAAATATTTTTATACTGTACATAGTGAACTCAATGCCATTCTAAATTATCGCGGCGGTTCTCTAGAGGGTTCTAAGATTTATGTCACATTATTCCCTTGTAATGAATGTGCTAAGGCAATCATTCAAAGTGGTATTAAGGCTGTTATCTACCGCGATGACCTCTATAAGGATACAAAAGAGGTAAAAGCATCTAAGAGGATGTTAAAAACTGCAGGTGTAGAGATTATTGAATATAAACCTACAGGCCGTACTTTAAATATCACATTGTAATAGAATAAATTTTTACTATTATCAAAAGACCCTATATACAAGCGTATATAGGGTCTGTTTCATATGTAGTTTTCCAATATAAATTGATATCTACTAGAGACGTTAGACTAGACATATAGTTCTTTGCTGTCATCCAATTTATGATTGTTTTGTAGTTATGTTTATACTTGTAAACGACCATCAATCATAATGTCTACTTCTTGACCGTCACGAGTATAGCCTTTGATGTTCATACGTTCATGGCCAATCATAAAGTCTACATGTGTTAAGGAGTGGTTAAGGCCGCGTTCTTTTAATTCTTCTTCAGATAAACCATCGCTATCTTTGAGGCATGTTGGATAAGAGGCACCAATTGCTAAATGGCAGGACGCATTTTCATCAAACAATGTTTCGAAGAAGATTTGGTTAGATTGACTAATTGGGCTGAAGTGATCAACTAAAGCAACTTCGCCGAGGTAGTGGGAACCTTCATCAGTTTCTACTAATTCTTTCAATACTTCATAACCTTCTTTGGCTGTATATTCAACGATTTTACCTTCTTTAAACGTAAAGGAGAAATCAGAAATAGTGTTGCCATGGTAAATTAAAGGTTTTGTACTGTATACAATACCATTAACACCATTGTATTGTGGAGCAGAGAAAACTTCTTCTGTAGGTATATTGGCATTGAAAATAGTACCATCTTTAGAGGATTCTTCACCACCTAGCCAAATATGACCTTCTGGCAATTCTAATAGGAGGTCAGTACCATTTTCACAAGTATAACGCAATGCCTTTAAGTCTAATTTATTCAATGCTTCACAGCGGTGACGTAATTTTGCCATATGATGACGATACGTATCTTTTGGTTCTACACCTTCAATGCGGCAAAGTTTCAATAATGTATCCCATAATTGGTTAATTTTTTCTTCGTCTGTACCTTTATAGCCTAATAAATCTGCCCAAAGAACTGTTGGTACAGAAGCAACACACCATGTAACAGAAGAGTTCATGATGGCTGTATGATAGAAGGATAACGCTTTATTTAAGTTACGAGATTGTAAGGAAATACGATCTGTTGGAATACCTTCTAAGGCTTTTGGATTAGCACTGATTAACGATAAGAAGGCAGCCTTTTCATCGATGTACTGCTTGTAGAATTCAGGAATCCAGTTAGCTGGTTTTTCTAAAACAGATTCGTTAGCATGCAATAAACGTTGACGGGCAATTGGGGAGCATCTCCAGTTCAGAACAACCTCCTTAGCACCAAGTTCATAAGCTTCTTCAGTAACAATCACTGCAAAGTCTTTGTTTTCTACATCTACAGAAACAACTAATGTTTGGTCTTGCTGCAAGTTTACACCGTACTTTAGCAATGTATGGGCATATTTTCTTAATGTATCTTGATTCATAAATTCTCCTTTTATTCGTCATCAATTGTTAAACTCCTGCTAGTGTGACTAATAGAGTCATCGGTAGGAGTTTTGTTTTTCATAGGGAAATCCTTCAGTAGGAGGTGCACTATGAAAATTAAATTGAAGCCCTATATGATAATTATATTAATCCTATGTATTTTAGTAGGAATTTATTTCCTATGGCCTATTATAACAGATGAAAGCGATTCTGTCCTAGCTGAAGGGGGTATAGATGGAAATTCTTCTATATCTACTGTAGAACAACAGCCTAATAAACCAATCGCTTACATAACAGGTGCAGTCGCTTCACCTGGTTTATATGAGCTTGAAAGCTCAGCTACTGTAGGTGATATTGTTAAGCTAGCAGGAGGACTATTACCGTATGCAGATGTAGAGTCGGTAAATATGGCTAAGCCAGTTACTGCAGGTGATCATATCCATGTAGTATTTAACTTTCACGGTAATCCTGAAGTGTTATTGCGTGGTAATAAGATAAACATAAACTCTGCCACTGCAAAAGAATTAGACTCTCTGCCAGGTATAGGCCCTGCCATGGCTAAAAGAATTGAGGAATATCGTTCACAAAAAGGCCCCTTTACTTCCGTTGAAGGTATCAAGGGGGTGAAGGGCATTGGTGACGGCGTATTTAAGAAAATTAAAGACAAAATTACAATTTAACAATCAAAATTGTAATCACGAAGGTATGCCACTACATACAAATATTATTGATCGTACAAAAGTGGTGTTAACTCATAGTCAATGGGCACATGTTATATTAGGATCTATCATTATAGGAACAATACTAGGGTATGGAAATTATTTTCCTGTACTCAATCAAATGTACTACATCTTTGCGATAGGGATAGCCATTATAGGTGTCGGTGTTTTTAAAGTCTTACAATCGTCTAATTGGTGGCGATTACTTGGTAAGTTAATAGTTTTAGTGTCCGTTTTTGTAGAACTGTCGTATTATCAAACAGATTTACGGATTATACATTTTAATAGCTATACTTCATATTATTTGCAGCAAGAAGGAGAATATCTTGGTACGGTTGTAACTGCTCCTGAAAGAGTAAATTTGAACGGACAGGAGTATTACAAATATACTATTGATATCCATGGCTTACATCCTTATAAAGATACTGCAAAAAATGATTATATTAATGCACAGGGAAGGTTACAGGTATACTCAAAGGTATCTACTACCAAATATCCCATACGACTGGGGGAATACGCAGTTGTAGAAGGTACACCAAAGCCTTTATTTCTCATCGAAGAGGAAGGTCGTATTAATCTTCGCGGTCGATATATGAGTTCCAATTCTCGAGGGCGAATCTACGATGGTGTATATAGAACTGCTACAAATAAAGACTTACAAGCATTCAACTATAAAGAAACCTATTCTGAAGAACTATATAGGAAACTCTTATTTATTTGTGGATCAATACGAAAGTCTATAGATAAAACTATTTCTAATTATCTAGAGGGTCCTCAACAAGTATTAGCACAAGCATTAGCTTTAGGTGGCCATTATAGTGAGCTAGGGGAAGATACTATGAAGGATTTTTCCTACACAGGACTTATCCATATTTTATCCATATCAGGTTCACATAT
>CADFKY010000014.1 GCA_902834965.1 Veillonellaceae bacterium | reverse complement strand
CTACGTGAGGTGCCATAAATAAACCTTGGAAGAACAAGCGATAACCAGGAGCATAGGAGCCCATATGATCGCCAAGTCCTGGAGCAGTAAGTTGATAGGCTGCATCTTCTACAAGGTCTTCTCTACCAACAATATAACCGCCAGTTGGCGCCAAACCACCCCCTGCATTTTTAATGAGAGAGCCCGCCATAATATCGGCACCAGCTTCTAATGGTTCTTGTAACTCTGTAAATTCGCCATAGCAATTATCTACAAAACAAATGGTGTTAGGATTTTTAGCTTTTACAGCATCTACAATGATCTTAATATCGGCAATAGATAATGGTTCACGCGTACTATAGCCGCGAGAACGTTGAATGACCACTACCCGCGTATTATCATTCACAGCATTAGCGATAGCCTCCACATCATAGGTATTATCTTTTAAAGGCACCTCAGTATAGATAAACCCTTTTTCTACTAAGGAACCACGTACTTCACGAGCAGCACCAATTACGGATTGCATTGTATCGTAAGGAGCCCCAACGGCATAGATAAATTCTTTACCTTTAGAACCATTCCCCATTAAGGAAATCAACGTTGTTGCTAGTGCGTGTGTACCAGATACGAAATGAGGACGAACGATGGCTTTTTCACCTTTAAATACATAGGCAAATACTTCATCTAATTTTTCACGGCCCACATCGTTATATCCATATCCAGTAGTACCTGTGAAGTGATAATCAGATACTTGGCATTCTTTAAATGCTTCTAATACTTTTTTTGTATTAGCCAAAGCAATAGGTTCAAATTTCTTAAATTCTGGTTCAGCCATCTCAAGGGCTTTACTACGTATTTCTTCTAATGTCATGCTAATCCTTCTCTACGGATTAAATCCATAGCTTTATTAAATATAAAATCTTTAGATGTATTGCTATCAATATGTATCCATTCAATATATGGCATACGTTTATACCAAGTAATTTGGCGCTTTGCAAAATGGCGAGTATTCTTCTTGATTAAATCACGACATTCATCAAGGGTAATACGGCCATTCATATATTCTACAACCTCTTTATAACCAATACCTTTAAAAGCTTGGCAATCTGGATTTACTCCAGATTGAAGAAGTTGCTCTACTTCATCAATCAAACCTATATCAAACATCATATCAACGCGTAAATTAATGCGTTCATATAACTTATCACGGTCTCTCATAAGACCTATAACAGGTCCTTTATAAGATACACCATCTTTTGTTTGATTACGTAATGAATCTACATTACCATGATGCAATATCTCAATAGCCCGATACAAACGATGTTTGTCATTATATTGTATCTCTATATTATGTTCTTTACCTAATGTGAAAGCATAGTCTCGTAAGCCTTCAATACCTTTTGTATTATAAAGCTCATCAAGTTTTGCTCGTAAATTTTCATCAGGCTTAACATCATTAAAGTTATAGTTCTCCAATAATGATTGAACATACAGTCCTGTGCCACCAGATAAAATAGGAAGAATATTCTGATCTTTTAAACTAGCGATAATCTCTTTCGCTTGGTCTTGAAAAATAGATACCGAATATGAATCATTTGATTCTAGTATATCAATGAGATGATGTTTTACCCGATTAAGTTCATCCATCGATGGTTTAGCGGTACCAATATTGAGTTGTTTATATACTTGGTAAGCATCACCAGAAATAACCTCAGCATTAAGTTGTTCAGCTAATTCCAAGGTAAGATCAGTTTTGCCTACCGCCGTAGGTCCAACGATGGTAATTAAGGGATTCACAATAACTCCTTCATATATACACCATAGCCTATGCGGCTATACTTTCCCCCCACCCATTGATGAGGTGGATACTTTTGAAAGACCGAACTAAAGGGTCGTTCTTTTATAATAACACCATATCTAGCAACGCGCATAGCTTGCGACATAATTATATCATCAATATGACTTTCTACAGTATGACCACGAAGAGGTTTGAATTGAGGACTATCCTCTACAGGTACTTCAAACATGGGATCAAAATAAATAATATCAACACTATTACCCGGTATGTTTGGTAAATAGTTTTCAAAGGTATCATGATGGACCTGAATACGACGTAACGCATTTGTTACACTATCCTCACTATGAATATAATGAGCCAATCCATAGGAAGTAGCAAGCCATATAGGAAACGAACCTTCTAATCCTTGTATTTGTGCATTAGGAAAAGCATAACTAACAATTATGCTATCACTAGCTAAGCCTATAGTAGAGTCGAGAAATTTAAACTGCTGTCCATCAAATATGCCTTTTTTATCCAGAATAGTTTGAACAGCATTAACTAGATGATCTCCTTCACCACGTTCTATACGTAATATACGTAGTTGTGCCATAGAAAGATGAAAGCTATGTTGTTTGTTTTCAGGAAAGTGGATGGTTAAACCAGAGCCTGAAAGAACTGCAATATATTCACATTGATGTTCTCTAAATAATGCCGGTATAGATGATTTTCCACGTTTTATATAGGTCATATGCATAGAGGAAGCCAATGCCTTGGCTTCCTCCTGAATGGCCTCATTAGATTTTTGAGATGTAGTTAAAATATTCATATTAAGACCGTAAGAATAATTTACCTAATTCATCAGGTGTAAATTTAATAATTGTTGGTCGACCATGAGGACATACATAGGGCTTTTCAGTACTAAATAAATCCTCAATTAAGGTAGTCATTTGATACATGTTTAAATTATGACCGGCCTTGATGGCCCCTCTACAAGATGCATAGGCTAGCATTTCATGACGCAACTGAGCCTTTGTAGGTTGTTGGTGGTCATGTAAGTAAGAAAATACATATTGGAGAATTTCAAACGCCTTAGATTCTACTAAATCTACAGGAGCGCCTACAAGTTTTATCTTTGTAGGACCACCTAATTCGACATCAAATCCAAGATCCAGTAATATTTCTCGTTCTTCCTCAACTAAATTCATTTCATCATCTGTGGCCTCACTATATTGAGGTACTAGTATAGATTGCATAGGAATTGCTTCAGAGGACTTACAAAGCTTATCATAACGTACACGTTCATGCGCCGCATGTTGATCTATAATATAGAGATCATCACCCTTTTTAGCCAAAATATAACAAGAAGCAACTTGTCCCATAGGTAAGAATCCAGAATTTTGAATCGTACGTTCTTCTGTATTATCTTCCCGAATATCGTGAGCTAAGGACTTAAATCTTTCTACATCCTCTTTCGTATAACTAGTATATTCGGTAGGGACAGCATCAAAACTTTCATCTGTAAAGGAAGACTGTTCATACGTCGTCTTTGGCGCAGGTGGTGTGTAGCCCTTAGTTTTAAGATTCTCCACAAACTGCGCAGTTTCACTGCGCATGACTTCATACCCTTTTGTACGTCGTCCACCAAAAACCTTATCATAATCTACCGCTGTTGCTATATGCTCAGCAGACTGCATTTTATCTTCTACCACAGAAGGTGTTCGATACGAATCATACGTACTATTGTCAGCGAAAGATGAACTACTATTACTATCCCTATTGTTACTATTGAAGTCAATTCCATTAGTGACTGTACCATTTATATAAGAGGATGATTCTCGTTCATAACGCTCATGAAGGGGATTATTTAAGGCATTCAAAATACCATGGTAAACTGCTTTAAATATAATCTTATCGTCAGAAAATTTTACTTCACTCTTGCGAGGATGCACATTAATATCAACCATCTCAGCAGGAACAGTAATATTTAGGACTACTAAAGGATGACCATTTTTCGGCAATAATGCGTGATATGCATTGTCAATAGCCTTCATTATGGTTTTATCAGAAATAACCCGGTTATTAACGATAATAGTCTGCCAAATTCTCGTACTTTTTAGAAGTGTAGGTTTACTCACCACACCGTCGATATAGATAGAGTCACTTTCATAAGCAACAGTGAAAATATCATCCTTAGTTTTATAGCCATATAAGGCCGCTACAGTATCACCAATATTGCCATTTCCAGGCGTAATAATAGCCACTCGATCATCGATGATGAGCTTAAAGGAAATGTGTGGATTACTAAGGGCTAATTTCCCCACAATATCTTGAATCTTAGACGATTCTGTACGTTCTGTTTTCAAGAATTTACGACGAGCTGGCGTATTATAGAACAAATCTCTAATCTCAATTGTTGTGCCGGGTGCAGCACCGTAAGGAATACAATCGGTAAAAGTACCACCGTCTACGGTAATACGAGTCCCTAAATCAGAATCTGCTTTGCGTGTAGTCAAGGAAAAATGAGATACAGAGGCAATACTAGCTAATGCTTCACCACGGAAGCCGAGGGATGCAATATCAAATAAATCCTCTACATGTTGAATTTTAGATGTTGCATGTCGTAGGATTGCTAACCGCGCATCCTCTTCAGTCATACCAATGCCATTATCGGTAATGCGCATATACGCCACACCACCATCTCCAATTTCTACCTCTATATTAGTAGCAGAAGCATCGATAGAGTTTTCAATGAGCTCTTTAATGACTGATGCGGGGCGCTCAACGACTTCACCAGCAGCTATCTTATTGATTGTGGTTTCATCCAATACATGAATGGTAGCCATTATTTCCCGCCTCCTTTACGAGCCTCCTCTTGTAGTTCATATAATTTATTTAATGCTTCAATAGGTGTCATGCTCATTACATCCACTTCCAGTAAGCTATCAACTACTGAATGAGTAAATAAGTTACCTAGTGGAGAATCACTCGCTTGTTTAGTGGTTGGTTTAACCACATTAGTAGGTTGACCGCCAATCACACGATTATTTAAATCACTAGCATCATGACTTTGATCTTCCAAGGATTCCAAAATTACTTCTGCTCGTTTTAATACAGAATTCGGTAAGCCTGCCAATCTAGCTACATGAATACCATAGCTACGGTCTGCACCACCTCTAATAATACGGCGCAAGAAGGCCACATCCTTACCTTTTTCTTTTACTGCTACAGTATAATTTTTTAATTTACTATAGCTTTCTTCTAAACAGATTAACTCATGGTAATGTGTAGCAAATAATGTTTTGCCATGAATATGCTTGCAAATATGCTCTACTACAGCTTGGGCGATACTCAATCCATCAAAGGTACTCGTACCACGACCAATTTCGTCGAGAATAATCAAGCTATTGTGTGTAGCATTTTCTAATATATATGCTACCTCTTTCATTTCTACCATGAACGTACTTTGACCAGTAGAAATATCATCACTTGCACCTACGCGCGTAAAGATACGATCTACAGGTGAAATAGATGCCTCCCGAGCAGGAATGAAAGATCCGATTTGAGCCATAATCATTAAAATTGCCGCTTGACGCATATACGTTGATTTACCGGCCATGTTAGGTCCTGTAATGAGCAAGAACTCCTCATCATCATGATTTAAAACGATATCATTCGGTACAAAGACCTCACGTTTTAAGAATTTTTCAATAACAGGATGACGACCATCGCGAATATTAATTTGTCCATTCATTACAATGGTAGGACAAATATAATTCTCTTCATAGCCTACAAGTGCTAAGGAAGCTAATACATCAAGCTCAGCAAGAGCACGAGCTGTCTCTTGTACATCTTTTATAACGAGTTTAATATCATTTCGTAATTGTTGATATAGTTCATGTTCTAATGCGATTATCTTGTCTTTAGCACTGAGAATTTTGATTTCAAACTCTTTTAATTCCGGTGTAATATAACGCTCTGCATTGGCTAAGGTTTGTTTTCGAATGAAATAATCCGGTACTTGTTCAGATTTACTATGAGATACTTCGAAATAGTAACCAAACACTTTATTATAGCCAGTTTTAATTTTAGATAAACCGGTAGCCTCTTTAATATCAGCTTCCATCTTGGCTAACCATTGTTCGCTATTCGTAGCCAATGAACGTAGTTCATCTAAATCCGGATTAAAACCATCTTTAATAACTCGACCCTCTTTTAATGTCAGTGCAGGCTGATCAGCAATAGCACGACATAATAGATCATATATATCTTTATGATCTTGAATACGATCATTGATAGAAGTTAATGATAAACTGGCACATGTACTTAATACATTTTTAATATCTGGTAAAACAGCTAATGATTCACGAAGTGCTGTTAAGTCCCTTGGGGACACAGATCCAGTTTCTACACGCCCTACAATACGCTCAAAATCATAAATGCAATCCAGTAAGCTACGGATATGGGAACGTTCTGCACCACGTGTAATCAGTTCTGCTACAGCGGCTTGTCTACGCTGAATTTGATTAACATCCGTCAATGGACTTTCGAGCCATTGTTTTAATAGACGTGCACCCATTGGTGTCAACGTACGATCAAGTACATCAAGTAATGTACCTTTTTGACCACCATCACGTAAGTTATGAGTAATCTCTAAATGACGCAAAGAAGATGTATCTAAAATCAAACGATTTCCGACACTCAATTGATGAACATAGTTAATGTGAGAAATTTCAGACTTAATGCTATCCTCTAAATATAAGAGCATATAGCCCAAAGCTTCCCATACATCCTCTTCCATGAGACCTAGATCACCAAAGTGAGTAACAGCCTTTTCCGCTACTTCGCGCTGTGTATGATATGTACTAAATGGAGATAATACAATATTACTGAATTGATTATCCATAAAGTCTTTTATATCTTGCGGTAATACTGTTCCCTCAGGCAATATAATTTCACTTGGACGATACATGCTGAGAGCATCAAACATATCGCTTCGTTTTTCACAATCAGTAATGCGATGCCAAATAACTTCCCCTGTAGATACATCAGAAAATACAAGTATCCATGCATCTTTTACCATATAAAATAACGATAAAAAGTTATTTGACCGTGCATCATTACCATTTTCAGTCATTACAGTCCCTGGTGTAATGACCTTAATAACGTCACGCTTAACGATGCCCTTAACTGCTTTAGGGTCTTCTAATTGTTCACAAATAGCAACCTTATAGCCTTTTTTTACCAAAGTTTCTATATAGCTTTCAGCAGCATGAAAAGGAACGCCACACATCGGTGTGCGTTCCTCATCTCCTGTTGGGCGACCGGTTAAGGTTATATTAAGTTCACGAGACGCAATTAATGCATCATCATTAAATAATTCATAAAAGTCACCTAAACGAAAGAACAGTAATTCTTCAGAATATCTAGATTTAATATCTAAATACTGCTCCATCATAGGTGTTTGCTTTTTTGCCATACTTACCCCTTTTGTATTGTACCGTAGCAAACCCAAGTTTGTGCTTTATCAATATAGGCTGGTACGGTTTCGCCAATTGATAAAGAGTCGTCTTTCGGGAATAATACCATTTTATTGCCCGATGTGCGACCAAACCACATATCTTCATCACGAGGACTTGGCCCCTCTACAATAATATCAAACACTTGCCCTTCCATAGGTTTATTTAGTTCATAAGAGATTTCATTTTGCACATCCATCAATGTTTGTAAACGTACACGTTTAACCTCTTCTGGAACTTGATCATCCATAGTCGCTGCTGGCGTTCCAGAACGTTTAGAATAAATGAATGTATAAGCCATATCATAGCGTACATCTTTTAACAATTGTAATGTAGCTTGGAAATCTTCCTCTGTTTCCCCTGGAAAACCTACGATAATATCTGTAGTAACTACTACATCTTTAATCTTCTCACGACAGTAAGAAAGTAATTCTTTGTAATGTTCTACCGTATAATGACGGTTCATTTTCTTCAAAATACGGTCTGAACCTGATTGAATTGGTAAATGTAAATGGGTAACGATATTAGAGGAACGCCCAAGTGCATCTATCATAGATTTAGTCATATCTTGAGGATGACTTGTCATATAGCGAATACGTTCAATTCCTGGAATACCATCGAGGGCATCAACTAATGTACCAAAATCAGTACCATCTTTGAAATCTAAACCGTAAGAGTTTACATTTTGTCCCAATAACGTGATTTCTTTAAACCCTTTTGCACCTAGTTCAGTAACCTCTTTTACAATGGCTTCTACAGGACGACTTATCTCTCTACCACGAACGTGAGGAACAATACAATAGGTACAGAACTTATTGCAACCATTCATAATAGGTACCCATGCATAAAAGGTGCCATTAGGTTTCGCTTCCAATTCAGGTAGTACAGAATTATCCATATCCACATTGATTTGATGTGTATGACCGCGTTGAACCTCTTCAATCATTTCATTAATATGTTGAATATTATGAGTACCTAAGACAATATCAATATGTGGAGCCCGTTTAAACATTTCCGCTTGATTCTTCTGAGCCATACAACCTGTAACAGCAAGAATAAAGTTTTTGTTTTTTCTCTTCAGTCTCATTAGCTCACCTATGCGGCCATAGACTTTAGTTTCTGCATTCTCACGCACTGCACAAGTATTTAACAAAATTAAATCTGCAGTTTCTACGTCCTCTGTAGGTGTATAGCCTACAGATTCTAACTGATGCGATAAGCGCTCAGAATCAGCAGTATTCATTTGACAACCATAGGTGTAAATATAATAAGACTTCATTCTAACTCCTATACTTTAACAATCTTACGTTTTGTTTCTATAATATTCTTAACTTTTATAGACATACGTTCAATAGACATGCCTGTAATATACTCAATTTCATTTCGAACGGACTTTTGTACCTGTTGCATCAATGGTTTAACAGGATAACCATGTTCAATAACAACAGCCATATCTACAACTAAACCATTTTGGCCTTTGTCACTCTTTTTGAAAGAAATAACACTTGATTCATCAACACCAACAACTTTTTTTAAGCCATTGCGAATCAATTTGATAATTACATCATCATCGAAGGTAAGTCGTCCATAATAACTGAAAGCAGGACGAACCACAGAACGTTCAAATCCTTCTGAACCAATTTGCCCCAATGTATCTTGATCTTGTTTTTTCAATGTACGTCGACGCCACATGGTTTTAATTGGATCAATCAAATACCCTCTAAAGTGAGGTTTCAATTCCATTGTTGGAACTGGAATAATATGTTTACCTTCTTTAAGACGAGCATGTTGTGCTTTTTCAATTTCTTTAGGTGTAGCTACATCTTCAATGCGAATATATCGATCTGGATCTTGCAAGCCTAATGCTTTCGTAATTTTCTTTACCATATTATCGGATGTACCAATAATCATAAGCTTATTAGGATTAATTTTATCTAATTGTTCACGCACTGATTTTACTTGTACTTCATCTTGGAAAATAGCACGACGAACAGCTTTTAATCGGCTAGATTCTTTCTTTGCAGAAAAGCCAGCTACAATCTTATTATCATGAATTAAAATGCCATCATCGATGATACATTCAATATTATTTTCATGAGCAACTACGAGCGCACGATGGCTTTTACCAGTGCCACTACTACCTACAAATGCAACGACTTCCATAGTCAACCTCATTATTTATAACAAACTAATAAATTCTGATACATTTTCAGCGGATACCAAGTAATCGCCAAATTGATCTGGTGCTTTACCTGGAATACCATGATAATCAGAACCACCTGTAATAAACAAGTTATGTTCTTTAGCTAATGCTTTATATCGTTTCACATCATCATCGTTATGTTTAGTATGGTAAACCTCCATACCATCAAAATCATAGGCTAACATTTCTACTACATATTCATCACTAGTTACTAGTTTAGGATGGGCCATAACGGCAAGGCCACCAGCTTTATGAATAATATCAATAATATGCGGAACCTCAACCTTTACCTTAGGTACATAGCATGGGCTATCTTTTCGAAGAATACCTTTGAATACCTCATTAATATCCTTAGCATAACCACCATCAATTAATAACTGTCCAATATGTGGACGCCCATAAGCTTGCGTCTTAGGAAATTTTTTAAGTAAGTCATCTTTCGATATAACATACCCAGCATTATTACAACGTTTGATAATCTCATCAATCCGTTCTTCTCGTTTTGCTTTAAAATATTGAATAAAGTCTTTTAATTCTTGATTTGTTTCATCAAAACGATATCCCAGAATATGAATAGATTTATCTTTATAGTCAGCACTAAATTCACAACCATTAATAATTTTAATAGTTTTTTCCGGATCTAATTGCTTTTGAGCGGCACGCAATGCTTTTATGCCATCAATTTCGTCATGATCAGTTAAAGCCATCATAGATAGATTACAATCTAAAGCATGACGTAATAATTCTTCTGGACTTTTAACTCCATCAGAATAGATAGAATGCATGTGAAAATCAACAAGCATAGAGCACCTCCCATTACAATTATCCTATCTTTTAATTATGACTGATTTAGCTAATTTATTCAAGATGAGATAGAAAAATTGCGACCCTAATGAGTATTCACTAGAATCGCAATTTAATTATAAATCTTGAAGTAATTCAGTAACCTTAGTCGCTACAGAATCGATTGCACATGTAATCGCTTCACCAGACTTACGGATTTGAATTTCTACTTCATTATTTTCAAGTGTATTTTTACTTACTGTAATACGAAGTGGATAGCCAATTAAATCAGCATCTTTGAATTTTACACCAGCTCGATCCTTACGATCATCAAGTAACACATCTACACCTGCATCTTGTAATGCAGTATAAATTGTTTGACTTGTAGACATCAAAGCTTCGTCTTTTGCATTAATAGGAACGATAACGGCTTCAAATGGAGCAATAGAACGTGGCCAAATAATACCATTTTCATCGTGATACTGCTCAATAGCAGCAGCTAATGTACGAGATACACCAATACCATAACAACCCATAATCATTGGATTAGGACGACCATTTTGATCTAAGAATGTAGCTTGTAATGCCTCTGAGTATTTTGTACCCAATTTAAATACTTGGCCTACTTCAATACCTTTAGCATGTTCTAGAGCACCACCGCAAGTTGGGCAAACATCGTCAGCTGTAATCAAACGAATCGGTGCGACAATAATATCTTCTACATTAAAGTCACGTTTTGGATTGATGTTAATATAGTGTGCATCTTTCTTATTGGCACCACCACAAACATTGTACGTTTCCATAACAGATTCATCTACTACTATGGCAAACTCTTCTGTTTGTTTTAACCCAACTGGACTTATAAAGCCAGCTGTTAAACCTACTTTTTCCAATTCTTCTGGTGTAGCCATTTCAGGCTCTACGGAACCAAGTACAGCATGTTGCACTGCTACTTCATTTACTTCATGGTCACCGCGAACAATAGCTAACACAACTTTACCATCAATAGAAAATACTACAGCTTTAATCGATTTATGTAATGGTAAATTAAGCATTTCTGCAACAGCTTCAATAGTACTTGCATTTGGAGTGTCCACAACAGATAACTCTTGAAGTGCTTCTTCTTCCTGTTTCATAATACCAGGTTTACCAATTTCAATATTGGCAGCATAGTCACATTTTGTGCAATACACAATATCAGCTTCACCAGCTTCTGCGATTGCCATAAACTCATGTGTGCCACTACCCCCGATAGCACCGCTGTCAGCTTCTACCGGACGGAATGTAAGACCACAACGCGTGAAAATACGTGTATATGCATCATACATAGATTTATAAGATTCATCTAAACCAGCTTCATCCACATCAAAAGAGTATGCATCTTTCATAATGAATTCGCGACTGCGCATTAAACCATAACGCGGACGACGTTCATCACGGAATTTACTTTGAATTTGATATAAATTTACTGGTAATTGACGATATGAATTGATCTCATTTTTAACAAGTGTAGTAATCATCTCTTCATGAGTTGGTCCTAAACAGAATTCATTATCATGACGATCATTAATACGCATCATTTCAGCGCCATATGCATTCCAACGGCCAGATTCTTTCCAAATTTCAGCAGGTTGTAAAATAGGCATCATGATTTCTTGAGCACTAGCACGATCCATTTCTTCACGTACAATAGCTTCGATTTTTTTGATACTTCTCCAACCTAATGGTAAAAAGCTATATAAACCATTTGCAGTTTTGCGCATAAAACCAGCGCGAAGCATAAGCTGTTGGCTAACTACATCAGCGTCAGATGGAACTTCACGCAATGTAGGTGCATATAATTTAGTGGCTAACATAAAGACTCCTCATCTAAGTTTTCTAAATATTGATCAATTTCTCTAAATAATGTATCTACTAATTCAGCTTCTGGCACAGTCTTGATAACTTCCCCTTTACGGAAGACAATACCTTGTCCATTACCACCAGCAATGCCGAAATCAGCCTCACGAGCCTCACCAGGCCCATTTACGACACAACCCATAACAGCTACTTTAATAGGTGCTTTAATGGATGCTAAACGTTCCTCTACAATCCCTGCCATATCAAATAAGTTCACTTGGCATCGACCGCAAGTAGGACAGGAAATCATTGTAGCTCCAAAGTTTCGTAATCCTAAATTACTCAAAATACTTCGACCTACTTCAATTTCATGTATGGGATCACCTGTTAAGGATACACGTAAAGTATCACCGATACCGTCTAATAATAAAGCACCAATGCCCATAGCAGACTTAATAGTACCTTGTTTTATCGTACCAGCTTCAGTAACACCTAAATGCAATGGATAAGGAATCTTATCGGATAACTTACGATAGGCTTCTACCATTAAAGGAACTTCCGTTGCTTTAATAGATAATTTCATTTGACGGTAGTCGAGCTTTTCGAGAATTCGGACATGTTCTAATGCAGTTTCCACCATGCCATCAGCTGTAGGATGACCTCCATGTGCATCGAGGATATGCTTTGGTAAAGACCCTGCATTAACGCCAATACGAATCGGAATTTGTTTAGGTTTAGCTTTTTCAATAACTGCCAATACCTTATCCTCACCGCCGATGTTTCCTGGATTAATACGCAATCCATCAACATTATTCTCGATAGCTTCTAACGCTAATTTATAGTCGAAATGAATATCAGCAATTAAAGGAATATCAATACCAGCACGAACTGCTTTTAAAGCTTTAGCAGAAGCCATAGTAGGAACTGCAACACGTACTAGTTCACAACCAGCCTCAGCTAAACGATTTATTTCAGCTATAGCCTTTTCCGTATGAACCGGATCTGTAGTAATCATAGATTGAATGCTTACCGGTGCATAATCACCAATTTTAACTGTACCTACATAGATACCATTTGTTGGTTTACGTACAATCATTGTAATCTCCCATCTATCTTATAGTAATCGGAATATATCCTGAGTCGTTACATATAAGAATAATGCTACCATTAAAGCAACACCAACCATTTGAATATACATTAGTGCCTTAGCAGGTAATTTACGACCTGTAATTGCTTCAGCCAAAATAATAATTAAATGACCACCATCTAACACAGGTAATGGTAAAAGATTGATAACCCCTAAGTTAATACTTAAAAATGCGGCAAAGCTCAAAAGTGGTGCAAAACCAGATTGTGCAATAGTGCCAGCCATTTGTGAAATACCTACTGGACCGGATAATTCTGCAGCTTGTGTACCGCGAATCATATCATATAAGCCACTTAGCATTGCAAAAATTGTTTGACCTGTACGAGTAACAGCTAGACTGAAAGACTCGCCTATGCTATAACTTTCTCGTGTAAAACTAGGATAAATACCAATTTTAGGACTATCTTGTTCCATTTTTGGAATCACTGTAGTTTCTACAGTTTCTCCATCTCGATCTACCACAACGGTAACACCATGGTTGGCAGTACCTTGTAAGCTAGGACGGATTTCATCCCACGTTGAAATCTTTTTACCATCAATAGTAAGAATTCTATCATTTGATTGTAAATGAGCTTGTTCAGCGGCACTACCAGGGATGATATTACCAATAACAGGATCATTTGTATAGGTAAGATTACCTACTGTTGCATTGAGGCCAAAGAATAAAACAATGGCCAATAAAAAATTGAATACTGCCCCTGCAGAAATAACAATAAATTTCTTCCATGCAGGTTTAGTATAAAATGACCGTTCATTTAACGGCTCGTCAGGACTCATGCCAGCAATACGATTAAAACCACCAAGAGGAATGATACGAATAGAATATAAGGTTTCCCCTTTTTGAACTTTAAATATGGCCGGTCCAAAACCTATGGCGAATTCATCTACTTGCATGCCCGACATTTTTGCTGTAATAAAATGGCCTAACTCATGAATAAACACGATTAAACCAAATACAAATATTGTGGCTAATGCCGTTGTCATATATACTCCTATACCATCAATGATGTAGCCTTTTCACGAGCCCATCTATCGATAGCTAATAAATTGTCTAACGTAAAGTCATCTTCAGGTCCCATAGATTCTAGAACTGATGTAACGACTTTGTAAATATCACCAAAGGCGATTTTATCATCTAAAAATGCATAAACTGCTGTTTCGTTTGCAGCATTAAATACGGCTGGTTTAAAGCCACTTGCTCGTCCTACTTCATATGCAAGACGAAGAGCAGGAAAATCATCATATCGTGGTGGTAAAAACTCTAATTGTAAGGCTTTAGTAAAATCAAGATGATTCATACTTAAAACTTCACGTTTTGGATATGTCAAAGCATATTGAATAGGCTCGCGCATATCTGGATTCCCCATTTGAGCTAATATAGCCCCATCTTTCATGCGTATCATAGAATGAACGATACTTTGAGGATGTACCACAACATCAATATGATCAAAATCAAAACCAAAAAGCCAATGAGCTTCGATTACTTCTAAGCCTTTATTAAATAGAGATGCAGAGTCAATCGTAATCTTGTTGCCCATATTCCAAGTTGGATGGCGTAGACAATCAGCCGCTGTAGCAGTTTGAATCTTATCAGAGTCCCAAGTGCGTAAAGGGCCACCAGAAGCAGTAACAATTAAGGAATCAACATTCTCGCGATTTTGCCCTTCTAAACACTGAAATATTGCGCTATGTTCACTATCAATAGGTAGAATTTGTACGCCATACTCCTTAGCCAAAGATGTAATCAATGGTCCACCAGCAACTAAGGTTTCCTTATTAGCTAGACCTATAGTCTTACGTTTCTTTATAGCCTCTACAGTAGGTTCAATACCTGCAGCACCAACAATAGCAGTTACAACCATAGTTGCTTCTTGAATCGTAGCAGCAGCTATGAGTGCTTCCTTACCGCCCACAAGTTTTGTAGGACCGGTATAGCGACCTTGTAGTTCTTTAAAAGCACTTTCATCAACTAGACCAGCTACTAATGGCTGATATTCTTTAATTTGTTTTTCTAAGAGGTCAATATTATGATGTGCCACTAAGGCAACCACCTTGAATTGATCTGGATGTTGAGACACTACATCTAGTGTCTGTGTACCGATTGAGCCAGTACTGCCAATAATACTTAGGTATTTCATAAGCTTACCTCTATTAGATTAGTACGAAAAGAGTAATATGTATATCAATGTAATAGGAGCCGCAAATAATAAACTATCAAAACGATCTAATACACCACCATGACCTGGTAGTAAAGTACCAGAATCTTTCACATTACATAATCGTTTAATCTTTGATTCAAATAAATCACCTAATGGTGCAAGTATACCGCTAATCATACCAACATGAATGCCCATCCACCATGGAATGCCTACGATATACGAAAATACAGCGCCTGTAATAATACAGCCGATAAAGCCACCAATAAAACCTTCTAGTGTTTTATTGGGACTAATGGATGGAACAATTTTACGTTTACCAAAGGCACGACCAGCAAAATAAGCAAAAGTATCACTAGCCCACGTTGTAAACAACACTAACCAAAGAGTAATTGTTCCCCAATTATATAATTCAAATGGCATTGATAGAGCCATGTATATAGAGTCATGACGAATCATGAGCAAAGAAATCATGCCAATACCAACATATAATAAGCCAAATACACTAAATGAAACACTAGCTAAAGAGTATTTGTTTTCACCAAATGTACATAACATATAATTGGCTGATAAACTCAATACTAATATAGCTATTGCTAGAATATACTGATGACATGCAAAGGCAATCATCAATAATAAAATACTAATATAGCCCCATAAAATGGACATACGCACATGTTTAGCTTTACCTAGTAAAACAAACTCACGCCAACCCAATAGAGCTAATAATGTAATAAGAATATCATATACAGGTCCGCCTAATGTAATGGCCCCTAAGGCAATAATAAAACCTATAACAGCGGTTATAACACGTGTTTTTAACATTTTTTATTCCTCATCACGTAAGCCACCAAACCGGCGTTCTCGTTTTTGATATGCTGCAACAGCCTCTAATAATGTTTCCTTAGTGAAATCTGGCCAATGTAAATCAGTAAACCAGAATTCAGCGTAAGCTAGCTGCCACAATAAAAAGTTACTAATTCTAAAATCACTACTTGGACGAATTAACAAGTCTACATCGCTAAACTCTTTAGTGAAAAGTTGGGAACTAACATAGTCTTCTGTAATCTCGTCTGTAGTAATAGTTCCATCCACAACAGAATTTGTAATATCGCGGATAGTTCTTACTATTTCATCACGCCCCCCATAGTTTATTGCTAACTGTAAGGTAAGGCCTGTATTATTCTGAGTTAATAATTCGGCATCGCGAATAATCTTTTGAAGCTCATCTGAAAGAGCACCGATATATCCAATAAAGCGAATACGCACATTATGTTCATGCATATACTTAACATTATTATTTAAGTATTCTTTTATGAGAGCCATAAGTAAAGAAACTTCCTGTTCAGGACGCTTCCAGTTCTCTGTGGAGAAGCCATATACCGTAAGAGCTCTAATTCCAATCTCATCTGCAGCAATAACAATCTGCTTTAATACGTCGGCCCCTGCGCGGTGTCCCATTGATCGTGGCATGCCTCTTCGTTTTGCCCAACGACCATTGCCATCCATAATAATAGCAACATGTTTTGGTATCACATTACTATCAATAACAGGCGTATCAGATGGTTTACGGTTAAATAATTTCTTTAGCATAGTCTACCTCGATAGAATTTCCGAAGTCGCTGGCAATCATTGGTCTATACACTAGTATATGTAAACACTCATCAACCTTGGTAATACGTGCTACATAAAATCCTTTATCAGCAATATCAAAAAAGCGATTAAAGGATCCCCCAATCATTACCTTAAAAGGAATATGGGCAGCCTGCAAACGAGACTTTGCAAGCTGCCATGGCATTCCAATAAGGCTATTAGAATCTAACATTATACTTCTAATACATCCTTTTCTTTTACTGCTTTTAACTCATCAATCTGCTTAATTTTAGCATCTGTAAGTTTTTGAATTTGATCTAAACCGTCTTTAGCATCATCTTCAGTAATTGTTTTAGCTTTCTCTTCTTTTTTCAATGCATCATTTACATCACGACGAATATTTCGTACTGCAACTTTAGCATCTTCAGCTTTTTTATGAACAACTTTAACGATTTCTTTACGACGTTCCTCAGTCAATTGAGGAATAGTCAATCGGATTTGAGCACCATCATTACCTGGATTTAAACCAAGATCAGATTGTAAGATTGCTTTTTCAATAGCACCAATCATAGTTTTATCCCAAGGTGCAATAACAATCATACGCGGCTCAGGCACGGAGATATTTGCAACTTGGTTAATTGGAGATGGGCTACCATAATAGTCAACCATTACTTTGTCAAGCAATGCTACACTAGCACGGCCTGTACGAATAGATGCAAATTCATGTTTTAAAGCCTCAATAGACTTATTCATGCGTTCTTCTGCTTGTTGCAACAATTCTTTAATTTCCATTTGAATTATTCTCCTCGAACTATGGTACCAATCTCTTCACCTTTAGCGGCTTTTGTAATGTTACCAGGAATGTCCATGCTAAATACAATAATAGGGATATTATTATCTTTACATAAAGTTGTGGATGTTGCATCCATAACCTTTAATTCTTTTGTGATGATATCATTATATGTTAATTCATCAAATTTAACGGCATTAGGATTCGTTTTAGGATCAGAATCATATACACCGTCAGCAAACTTCTTCGCCATCAAAATTGCATCTGCTTCAATTTCAGCAGCGCGCAATGCAGCTGTTGTGTCTGTAGAGAAGTATGGTTTACCAAGACCTGCACCGAAGATAACGATACGTTTTTTCTCTAAGTGACGAATTGCACGACGACGAATATAAGGTTCTGCAATTTCTTGCATTTCGATAGCAGTTTGAACACGAGTGTCTACGCCTGCTTGTTCTAATGCATCTTGCAATGCTAAGGAGTTCATTACTGTTGCTAGCATACCCATATAGTCAGCTGTAGCACGATCCATACCTTGGTTACTACCAGCTAACCCTCTCCACAAGTTACCGCCACCAACAACAATTGCGATTTCTAAATCAGTGGATTTTGCTAAAGCAGCAATTTCTTTTGCAAATTCTTC
>CADFKY010000013.1 GCA_902834965.1 Veillonellaceae bacterium | reverse complement strand
TGTGCAATACAAAGCAGTACGAAGAAGGTCCCAATTCAATGAATTGGGACCTTTTTCGTTGCGTATAGTATAATAATTCCTATTTTGTTATATGAAAAAACTCACAGAATGGATATAATAAAAGTATGTACGTAAGTAAATTCAGGAGGTGTTAGCTTGTTACAAGATTTACTATCTGAGGATAATGTATCTTTTCATTATCCTGCAGAAACGTGGGAAGAGGTAATTCGTCACGGTGGCCAACTCATGGTTGATGCTGGTTTTACTGATCCATCTTATACGGAGGCTATGGTTGAAGTAGTACGTGAAATGGGGCCATATATTGTATTGGCACCAGGTCTTGCTATGCCACATGCTCGTCCGGAAAATGGGGCAAAACGTGTAGGTACTGCATTGGTAACCTTAGAAAAACCATTGAATTTTGGTAGTCCTGACAATGATCCTGTTTCTGTGGCGTTGTTTTTGTGTGCTCCGAACAAGGATGAACATATTCAGTTGTTGACAGATATTGCTACATTATTTGAGGATGATGAGTTTTTAGATGCGGCTGCTGATTTTGAAAGTATTGAAGATGTACAAGCATTCTTGGCAGAGCATTTAGAAGATCAAGAATACGTTTAGTAGGAGGCAAGTATGATTTCTGTATTAACTGTATGCGGTAATGGCATTGGTTCTAGCTTGATGCTAAAAATGAAAATTGAAGAAATCTGTGCTGAAAATGGTATTGATGCACAAGTTGAATCTATTGATTTTAATGCCGCACAAGGCCGTAAAGCGGACCTTATTGTAACTGTAAAAGAATTGGCTGAACAATTTGAAGATAAGAATGTTGCTATTGTTCGTAGCTATATTAATAAAAAGAAAATCACAGAAGATATTCTTGATGCATTAAAACAAGCAGCTCAATAAAATGTAACAACTATATATAGGAGGTAGTGCCATGGAAATGGTATTAGAGTTCTTACGTGATGTGCTGTCTCAACCAGCACTTTTAATTGGTATTATGTCATGTATTGGCTTGATTGCCTTGAAACGTCCGTTTCATAAGGTCATGACTGGTACGTTGAAACCTATTCTTGGCTACTTAATGCTCGCAGCTGGTGCAGGTGTTATCGTTAACAACCTTGATCCATTAGGTAAGATGATTGAGCATGGCTTCCATATTACTGGTGTAGTACCAAATAACGAAGCTATCGTGGCTGTAGCACAAAAGGTACTTGGCGTTGAAACGATGTCTATTCTCGTAGTAGGCTTATTGATGAACTTATGTATTGCTCGTTTCACCAAGTTCAAATATGTGTTCTTAACAGGTCACCACAGCTTATTTATGGCTTGTCTTATGTCTGCCGTACTCGGTACAGCTGGCTTGTCCGGTATGGAACTCATCCTTGTAGGTGGTTTCTTGATGGGCGCTTGGTCTGCTATCTCTCCAGCAATTGGTCAAAGCTATACATCTAAGGTTACAGAAGGCGATGAAATTGCCATCGGTCACTTTGGTAGCTTAGGTTACTATTTATCCGCTTGGGTAGCTAAATATGTTGGTAAAGCAGACGATAGTACAGAAGACATTGAAATTCCAGAAAAATGGGGCTTCTTACGTGATTCTACATTATCTACAGCATTAACTATGATTGTATTCTACTTGATTGCAGCCTTTGCGGCTGGTTCTGAGTTTGTAGCTACTTTATCTGGTGATATGAGTCCTTACTTATACGCTGTTATGAGCGCTATGAACTTTGCTGTAGGTGTAACAATCGTATACTCTGGTGTACGTATGATCTTAGGTGATTTAATTCCTGCATTCCAAGGTATTGCAACAAAAATTATCCCTAATGCTATCCCAGCAGTAGACTGTGCCGTATTCTTTACATATGCTCCAACAGCAGTAGTATTGGGCTTCATTAGCTCCTTTATTGGCGGTATCATCGGTATGCTTATCCTTGGTGCTGTAGGTGGCGTATTAATCATTCCTGGTCTTGTACCTCATTTCTTCTGCGGTGCAACAGCAGGTATCTATGGTAATGCTACAGGCGGTCGTCGTGGTGCAGCAGTAGGTGCATTCCTTAATGGTTTGGCTATTACTTTCTTGCCAGCATTGGCATTGCCAGTTCTTGGTCAATTAGGTTTCCAAAATACAACATTTGGTGATGCAGACTTTGCCGTAATGGGTCTTGTACTTGGTCATGCATTCGAATGGATTGGTATGGCTGGTATCTATGGTATCGTAGCGATTGCAGCTCTTGTACTTATCATTCCAAACTTTATTAAAACAAAAGGTAAAGTTATTAATTATGTAGAAGAGGAGTAATGAAAACAACTGAGCAACATAGTAATGTTGTAATACGATATATATTCCTTACTATAGGGGCTATTAGCTTTGCTCTTGGTACAGCGGGTATCGTATTACCACTATTGCCAACAGTACCTTTTTATATGCTTACCTTATTTTGTTTAGCTAGAGGATCTAAACGTTTTCATAAAATGTTTTTAGAATCTAGTTTATATCAAAAGACTGTTGGTGCTTATGAACGCGATAAAGCGTTAACGTTGCGGACAAAGTTGTCCATTCTCTTATCTGTGAGTACAATAATGGCGATTGGTGCGTATTTTAGTCAAGATATGCCCATTGCACTTGGTGTTATGGCCTTTGTATGGATTGGTCATGTTATAGCATTAGTCTTTATTGTAAAAACAAAAAAATAATTCTAAATATAGCCTCGTAAACTACATTGCTTTAGTTTACGAGGCTATTTTTTGTGTAAATTTATATTTTTAAAGAAAAAATGAATTATTACAAAAATTAATTTGACAATGAATATCAATAAGTATACTATGATAATTGTGTAAGTGATAATTTATATAGTATTTGTGTATATGGTGATAGTATGAATCCACATAATCATGCAATTTCACATGCAGGACTTACTATGTCGAGACATACGGTGTTTGACGGTATCGATCTATTATTTCTGGATGTGAAAGAAGAGTCGGTTCAATTTTATGCTAAATCACATACCAAGACATTTGCCATAAATCATTGTGAAGAGGGGCGCATCGAGTGTAAGTTTACATCTGGGGAATATTTATATATGGGGCCAGGAGATATGTCATTAGGATGGCATACTCATGCTGACTACCAACATAAAAATTATTTCCCTACAAAACTTTTTAAGGGGATTGTATTATTAGTAGATGTAGAAAAAGCGCAACCAGTATTGGATTCGCTTGTTACTGAGTCACGTATTAATTTAACAACCCTAGCTGAACGATTTTGTGAGCATTCCGAGTACGGTATGATGATGGAAGAAACTGAATCGGTTAGACAGATTTTTTCTAGCTTATATAAAGTGCCTGACCAAATCAAAGGGCACTATTTTAAATTAAAGGTTATTGAAATCTTTTTATTATTATCTGTAATATCTACAAGTAATAATGAAAAGAGAGCAACCTATCGGAAACAGCAGGTTGATATTGTGAAAGCTGTTAACGAATATGTATCTACTCAGTTTATGAAGCGCATTACAATTGAGACATTATCTGAACAATTTGATGTACCTACGTCTACCTTAAAACGATGTTTTAAGGGCGTATATGGTACGACGATACATCAATATTTAAAAGAATGTCGTATTAATGCCGCTAAGAGGTTACTTCATGAAACGGATCAATCTATTCTTGAAATCGCTAATGCCGTAGGCTATGAGAACGGCAGTAAGTTTACTAGTGCCTTTAAAGAGGCTACTGGTGTAACTCCTAGTGCTTATCGTAAGGTATAACAATATAATATTGTCCGAAACGTATATTTTTGGTCTTTTCGGAGTAGATATGCAAGATACACTTTGCTAACATAAAAATGTAAATGATATTCAATGTCATTATATGTTGGTAGAGTGTATCTTTTTATTTGAGAGTGAAAGATACAAAACGTATAATTAGTTAAAATTTGAGGAGGGCACAATGGACCGGTGGGGACATACAAAGCGCGCCATAATTCTGTCTAGTGCAGTTGCCTTGTGGCTTAGCGCACCTCTTGTAGTATGGGCTGAGAATGCAACCGTTACTACAGATGTTGTTCATGTTAAAGGAACATGGGCAGAAGAAGAAGCAAAATTGAACTCACAGCAAGTGCAAATCATTACCAAGAAAGATATTGAGAAGAAGCAGGCGAAGTCCGTCGAAGACATTATTTTTACACAAACTGGCGTCTCTAGAACTGTAGATGCTATGGGCCGTGTAGGTGTATCTATTCGTGGTGCAGAAGCGCGTCACACACTTATTTTAGTAGATGGTCAACCAGTACTAGGCGATTTTGATAAGTACTCTGGTGCAGCAGATGAAGTTCAACGGTTAGGTACAGAAAATGTTGAACGCATTGAGGTTATCCAAGGGGCAGCCAGTGCAAAATACGGTTCAGATGCTATTGGTGGTGTTGTTAACATCATTACAAAAAAAGCGCAAAAGAAACCGACCTTACAATTGAACGCCGAAGGCATGCGTCGTAAGAGTGATAGTGATACATTCCCATTTCAAAACTTCTTTATTCGTGCCGACTCTGGTCAAATGGGTAAGTTAAAGGTTGGTTTGTCAGGCAGTAAACGTGATCTTATGCCTGTTTTAGCATCTGTTAAACGTCGAGATTCTGGTATGGCCTTTGATTATGCAAAACATAATTTCAAGCCAAATGTACTTCGTTATTATGGTGATGCGGCTGATATCGGTCTTGTAGCAACCTATGAAGCTAATGATAAGAATAAATTTGAAATGCGTCTTAACCGCTACACAGAAGACCTTGTACGCGATGTTAAGCACTCCGACTCTGACTTAGAGCCGCAACAACATTTCAAACGTACCGCAGACCGCAATACGGCTAATTTACAATGGTCCTCCCGAGCAGGCAAAAGCGATTGGACTGTTGAAACTAACTACTCCCGCATTAAAGAAAATGATGTAGCCCTCATTAGCTATACAGGTCGCTCCGCCTATGAAGGCTCCAATGAGTTGCGTTATATCGATAACATCGATCACCGTCAATTAGATATTCGAGCTAATGCGAATACACAGCTCAACAAAAATCATTTGCTTAGCTACGGTGTAAGCTATGCTCGTGAAGAAGGCTCTGGTAGCCGATTAAAGAGCTCCCCTAATACAAGCACCATGTATATCGATCCATGGGAGTACGATAAGAGCTTGCTAGTAGATAAACTAGACCGCCTTGTACGACGTAAAGGCGATAATAGCATTAAGGTTTACTCTCATATCCACGACTATAAATTCATTAATTCCGGTGGCGGTATGCCGCAATGGGATATGGATTATGAATACTATGGGGCAGAAACAGATGCTCAAAAACCAGGTATAACTTACGATGACTATATAAACTATGGTTTGTCTGAAAGTAGATTAAGTGATTGGTCTAGTACATCTCCTAATAATCAACCTGTAACAGATGAGTTTAAAGCTCGTTATAAGGCTTTAGAAGATCGTTTAAAAGCTGAAAATCCTGTATTATCTGCAACACGTGCCAATATTGTAGGTGATTACTTTAAATACGGCGAGTCCAATGATCCGGAAATGCGTAAAAAAGCACCTAAGCTAAATGGCAAAGCCTTCTTAGAAGAATATCGTAGCCGTGATCAACGTTTAACAACTGGTAGCGGTACGATTCGCAAGTTAAATGCTTATGTTTCTGATACATGGCAGGTAAATAAGAATTTAACATTATCCCCAATTCTTCGCTTTGATAACAGCAGCTTATTTGGTTCTAATTTATCTGCGTCCTTAGGGATGACCTATAACGTTAAAGGCAATACACATCGCAGGTTTAAAGCTAATGTAGGTACTGGTTATACAGAGCCTGGCATGGGTGAATTGTGGTATAACTGGGAAATGTATGCTTCTAATCCTGTTGGTATTGGGGTTGCAAAACTTGGTTGGTACTGGGCTGGCAATCCTAATTTGAAACCTGAGAAATCTGTTAACTTTGACATGAGCTTAGAAGGTGAAAATAAGAATACTTATGCTCGTGTAGGCGTATTCCATAACCGCATCAAAAACTATATGTCTGTATACTTCACAGGGGACTTTATGGACTTTGCTCCATACCTCAAAGGTGATGCTAAGTACCAACGTGCACCAGACATGATTTATAGCTTTAAAAATATTGGTAAAGCTGAAATTACGGGCCTTCAAGCAGAGGTACAACAAAAATTCGGTAAGTATTGGTCCGGTAAGCTCGGGTATACATACTTGCATGCCATCAATAAGAGTGATCCAACAATGCCTCGACAATTGTTGGATAAACCAATGCATAAGGTTGATATTGGTATTACCTATGACAACCCTAAATCCGGTTGGAATGGTTCCATTTGGGGCGATTACTATATCAATATGCTTGATAGTAATACTCTTAATAATGGTGGCAACTACTGGCCAGATATTTTATCTGGTGATGCAGGCGTATATAAGAAGCAAACCTATGAAAAGAAAACATTTGGCATTTGGAACGTAATGGTTCAAAAACGATTCAATAAAAATGCCATGATGTACTTTGGCATCAATAATATCTTTAACCATCGCGATGATGACCGTGCTACGCAAGAACGTGTGTATCGTGTAGGGGTTAACCTTAAATTTGGTGGTGGAGACAGCAGTAAAACGACAGCTATCGGTAAGACTAAGGATGGTGCAAAAGGTAGCGTAGCAGGTACAAATGTAACGGATACTAATGGAAACGTTACAAATGGTGAATCCGGTGTACAAAACGTATCTGATGTGGTTCGCTTAACTGATTTTATTCATTCTGATTTCGACACTACTAAAGAACGTGGTGTTACATTAGTTGGCGACTACAGAGCACGTTGGATGGCACATGATGGCTCTAATAGACCACAATCTCCATTTAGAGAAAATTCCGCTATTGGTTCTGCAAAAGCTAATATGTACGATGCCAATCGTCATAGCTTTGAACAACGTTTGCGCCTAGGCTTCGATGCTCGTCTTAATGAGTTTACCAATCTTAAAGTTATCGGTAGTGCAACTGGTATGAGCGGTGTTGATACAAGCTGGACACAATCCGATTCTAAAGGCTTTAACCATCAACGAATCGACACAGTTGATCTCACAAGACGCGTTAAAAAATGGGATGTATCGGTAGGTCGCTTAACAGAACCTATGGGGGCTAGTGGCTACTGGTTTGGTCAATCTTATGATGGCGTTCGTGCCGTTTGGAATGGTCATGACTCACAAGTTCGTATTGGTGTTGGTACTTTCAAACATAGTACAGGTATTACTGATTCGGCTTATACTCATGCAGTACATGAAGTTATTTATAGACCGCCAACAGCGGCTGAATTGATTGGTATCAATCGTGATGAATATCCATATGATATCAACAGTGCTACAAAAACTGGCTCTGATGGTGAGAAAAAATCTACAGAGGATGCAGCAGCACCAGATAGTCCTAATGGTATCTATGATTCTACTTACAAAGGTAAGACAGATAGCATCTACTTCTATCAACAACTTAAAGGCTTACAAGATGAATATGAGGCTTATAAGGAATCATTAGATCTTAGCTGGAGCAATCCAAATCGGGATCAAGAAATGGCTAAAGCCGATGCTAAATTAAAAGAGACTCAACAAAAACAAGCTCAAATTATGAGTCGCTTACAAGATATTCTTACAAAAGCGTATCCTACGGATATGGCGGAGAAGAAATTCTCCCTAGATATCCCATCTGGTGGCTATGCAATGTATGAAATCACGAACAAGAATACAGGAGAAAAACTCTATAAGACAGGGGACATTATGTATAATGTGAACTCCTCCTTATATCCTGAATACTTAAAAGAAAAAGCGAAAGGTCTTATCGTATCAACCGATAATAAAGATGCTTTAGTAAATCCTAAGACTTATGTTGAAAAACATGGTGACGAGATCAATCAATCCGTAGCAGAAATAGCTAAATATAATGCTATAGATAACTGGAGTAACTATAACAATAGTGAGCTTGATGTTGTTTGGGTTAAACAGCCAGATGGTACTTTCAAACAATCCTATGATTACTATGGACAACCATCTAGTGATTATGAGTTCACTGGTTATTTAGGTGCTAAAACGTATAAATACGATAGCGGTAGCTATGTATTTAGCGATTATGATGCTAAAGATGCGATTTATAAAAAGAACTTTACAATGGCCTCTAACGACTGGGGTGAAGGTAGTTCTGATTATGGTTGGGGCATGACACCAGCAATGTACAACTATTTATACAATCTTGAAAAAGTTGTACATGATGCAGAGTCTGAAAATAAATTACCTCGTGAAGCAATAGGCAAGATCATCGGTAATTTGATTCGTACAGAAGGTGTAGTTCTTGAAAAAGATACTGTACCGGCTATTGATAAAGCGGCCTTTGTTCAATACAAGAAACAAATAGGCTCTCGTCTTGGGGTACAAGCATGGTACTTACGTTCCTTCGGTGGTAAAACACATACCTATTTAAATGCAAATGGCAACGGTAATGATGAATATAACTTCTCCAATGTAGCTCAAGTATTCGGTATTGGCGCTAAATATCAATTAGGTGCTAATGCTTCGGTTACCGTTGATTACGGCCAAAACCGTTCCAACCTAGGGCGTTACTTAAATGGTAATACGGTATATCAACATGAACGGGGCACTGCAGACTTTGCTCTTAAAGGTCATCAAATGGGTGGTACACCTCAATTCTGGATGGCCCGCTTAGACATTGGTCGTGCTGATCTAGATGTTCCAAAATCTTGGAATGCATTTATCGACTATAAATACTTTGAACATGGTTCATTCTTTGGCGGTAATGGTACTGGTGCTGTACCAGATCGTTATCTCGATGGTATTCGTAGCTTCACATTTGGTGCGGGCTATGTACCACGCAAGGATTTACTCCTTGAAGCATTCTATACATTTGATGCGAAGGGCACTAATAAACGAGATACTTTATATGGTAGTGAAAGCTTTAAGTTAGGCGATTATACAAGAATTCAAGGGACCTACAGGTTCTAATGTTCAGTCTGTAAACAGGCAGAAAGGTTACTAAAATGGAAAATTTAAATTATGTCATTCACTTGTTTCATAGTGGCGGGTATGTAATGTATCCATTATTACTCTTGTCTTTCATGGTTATCGCTATTGCTGTAGAACGGGCTTTCTTTTATCATAAGTATTCAGGTAAGACATTTGTTGTTACTCATGCAGTCAATGAACTAGCAAAATTACAAAAGTGGGACGAAATTGATAAAGTAATCAAAGAAAACCCATCTATTGCAAGTCGCATTGCAGAAGCTGGTCTACATAATGCTTCTAGCGAAGAAGCAATGAAAACGGCCTTCGCTGATCAAATGGGTGTTGATGCGGTTGGTTTCCGTAAATATATGGATTACCTTAGCGCTACTGTTACAATCTCCCCATTATTAGGCTTACTTGGTACTGTTACAGGTATGATTGGTTCCTTTAGTATTCTTGATGCTGGTGCTGGTGCATCCGCTATTACTGGTGGCGTTGGTGAAGCCCTCATCGCTACAGCGTCTGGTTTGTGTGTAGCCATCATGGCATTTATTGTGTACACATTCTTTAGCCATCGTTTAGATTCCATTATTAATCAAATCGAAGGTATGTGTGTGAACATCGTTAGTGCTAAGCGAGAAGGGTGGAATTAATTATGAACCTACAAAGCTTTCGTATGAAAACAAAGCCTGAATTCATGATTATCCCAATGATTGATATTATTTTCTTCTTGTTGGTATTCTTCATGATGAACAGCTTGCAAACAGTTGCTCAAAAGGCGTTATCCGTGCAATTACCACAAGCTACAAGTGCCTCTGCACCAGCTCAATTACCTGTAGTACTTACATTAGATGCAGAAGGACATATTACAATTGATAATAAGCCAATGAGCATTGATGATGCTGAAGCCATGGTTAAACAGCGTATTCAAGAAAATCCAAATGCTAGCGTTATTTTACAAGCTGACAAACGCGCTGCTCATGGTCAAGTTGTAGCGATTATGGATATGTTAAAACAATCTGGCGTTAAACGCTTGGCCATTGCAGCCGAACAGAAAGGATAACTATGGGACTAGGCATATCATGGAAAAAAGCAGCCATTATATCCGCCATAGTTCATCTCATTGCTCTCTTTGTTGCCGTAATCTTTTTCGTAGTAGTTCCAGCAATTCAAGATATGGAAACGTATGAGATCGACCTCACACAAAGTGTACTCGATGATGGCGGCAGCGGTCATGCTGGTGGAGGTGGCGGGAACAGGTCTGACCTATTCCCAAAACCGTTGTCAGCAGATGAAGTGGCGGCAAGAACAAAGGCTGTTGTAGCGAATATAGATCCATCTACTGTAACAGATATTCCTGATGCAGTAGATGTACCCCAAAAAGGCGGCGAACATAAAGGTAATTCTTCTGGTGATAATTCTGCAGGTGGTTCCGGCCCTGGTACTGGTGGCGGCTCTGGCGGTGGTAACGGTACAGGTGTTGGCACTGGTAATGGTGATGGTCAAGGTCAGGGGAATGGTAACGGTGACGGCCCTGGTAAAGGTGATGGTCATGGTACGGTGAAAGCTACCTTTGATACGGAGGGATTCCGTGTAAGAGTGCAAAATAATGCACAAATGCCTTCAATGGCTTTAAAAAGAAAGTTACAAGGTGATGTAACTGTACAAGTTACATTAGATACAAATGGCAACCTTATTGGTCAAAGTATTGTATCGTCTACCAATGAAATCTTTAATGATGCGGCTATGTCTGCAGTGGTAGCGGCAACACCATATCAAAATCTAACTGGTGAAGATATAGATATCAATGTACCAGTTGAGTTTAGAGGTCATGAATCATCTGATGATGAAGATGAATAGAAGTATCTATGTGATAGACCTATCTATGAATTAAAGGAGATAATTATGAAATCCATTATTTTATATTCATCCCTCACGGGAAATACTAAAAGCGTAGCAGAAGCAATGGCTTCCGTCATGCCTGAAGGTACGCCTTGCGTCCCTGTAAAAGAGGCGCCTGAGAATTTAGGAGATTATGATACTGTGTTCGTAGGTTTCTGGGTAGATCGCAGTACAGCGAATAAAGAGGCGGCCAAATTGATTGAAACCTTGAAAAATCCTAATATCGTATTCTTTGCTACCTTAGGTATGTATGCAGATTCCGATCATGCTCGTGAAAGTATCGAAAAAGCATCCGAGTTATTACAAAATAAGGAATCCCTTGTAGATGGCTTCGTATGCCAAGGTAAAATCGATCCTAAAGTCATCGAAATGATGTATAAAATGTTCCCACCTGGATCTGCGCATGGTCAAAGTCCTGAACGCGATGCATTACATAAAGCGGCTGAGACACATCCAGATGAACAAGACTTTGCAAATGCAAAAGAATTTACAAAATCTGTACTTGCAAAGTTGCAAGCCTAAACTGAAAGGGGATTGGAGTATGAGTTTAGCAAGTTTCTTTGAATCCATTCCGGAGAAGCAACGCAATCTACAACTAGGTTTAGACTGTGATAATCCGATGAGTGGTGCATTTCCTCATAAACGCGTTGTTCATGCAGGTCTCAATGGTATTTTGGTTTCTCCAAAGGAAACACAAGCTGTTTGGACTACCTTAATGAATGGCACACCTAAAAAAGGTGAAATGCAATGCGCCTATATTCACATTCCGTTTTGTAAGACAAAATGCACATACTGTGGCTTCTTCCAAAATGGTACGAGTCAAAACGTGGAAGATCAATACATTAATGGTCTTATTAGTGAATTAAAGCTCGCTAGTGAACGTCCTAGATTAAAAGATGGTTTAATCCATGCCTTGTTTATCGGTGGTGGCACGCCAACATCATTATCTCCAGCAAACTCTGAAAGATTGTTGAAAGCTATTAAAGAGTATTTGCCACTAGCTAATGATTATGAATTGACCTTAGAAGGTCGTATTCACGATTTGATTCCTGAAAATCTTGACGTATGGATGGCAAATGGCGTTAACCGTATGTCCATTGGTGTACAATCTTTCAACACAGAGGTACGCCAAATGGTTGGTCGTTTAGATACAAAAGAAACCGTATTAGAACGGTTAGCGTCGTTAAAAGCCTATGGTCAATGTTCTGTTGTTATTGACTTGATTTACGGATTGCCAGGTCAAACGATGGAGGTTTGGGAAGAAGATTTAGCAGATCTAGTAAGCTCTGGTGTAGACGGTGCGGACCTTTACCAATTAAATGTATTTGATGGTAGTGATCTTAATAAAGATATTGCAAAAGGCAAGGTGCCCGCAGCAGCTACAACAGCTATGCAAGGGGATATGTTCGAGTTTGGTCGCAAATACTTAGACGAGCGTTCCTATCGTCGATTGAGCGCGGCTCACTGGAGTGCGAACAACCGTGAACGTAGCTTGTATAACATCCTAGCTAAAGCTGGCGTTCCGATGTTCCCATTCGGCAGTGGTGCCGGTGGTAATGTCGATGGGTACGGCATGATGTTACATCGTGCATTAAAACCGTACGAAGATATGGTCAGCCGCGGTGAAAAACCATTTATGGCACTCATGAAGCAAAGTGATTTACAACCTATCGTAAATCAAGTGGTAAGCCAGCTTGAACAAGGTTTTCTCAATATTAAGAGCTTAACTGAATTAGATGCAAAACTAGATGAATTAAACTGGCTTTATAAATTATGGGAAAAACGTGGTCTCGTAGCTTACAATGGTTTGCTTTATAAGTTGACTGCAGCCGGTGAATTCTGGACGGTAAATCTTACACAAAGTACATTAGAAGCCGTTGAGTATATCATGACTGGTAAAAACTCCTTTGCTATGGAGGCAGTAGCAGCTCAAGATACTAAAACAACGTCTAAAGATAATCCTAATCAAGAGGTACGTGGCATTGGCCAAGGTAAAGCTAATATTTCGGTACCAACTGATGAGGATTCAGAAGCGCAACGCAAGGAAGCTCTCATTGCAAAAGCAAAGGCAGAAATCGCTAAAAGCGGTGCTTCTGGTGAGTCAGCAAATCGAATGGTACAAGCTATGTACAATTTGAGTGCTGACGAAATTGAATATATGATGGAACGTATGATGTCTTAAATTTATATTACACCTTGAATCTAACAACCCTTTCTAATAACAACATATACTAAACGAGACATAGTACGTGACATATAGTACTCTTTGTAGTACAGAGAAACCCTAGACATTAGTCTGGGGTTTACTTTTTATAGAACGAAATGTATTCTGTAATTATATGAATCACTAATAAGAAAATTGGCTATCCTCTGGATATGCCTTTGGGAGGTTAGTATGAGTATGTTTCCTCAAAAAAATATAGATATCGTAGGCATTGGGGCTAGTACATTAGATCGATTTATCGTAGTGGATCATTACCCAACAGGTCGCGAGGTACAGCAAGTTGTTTCATCCACTACCGATGGTGGTGGCCCTGTAGCAACAGCGTTAGCAGTAGCCGGTAAATATGGTGCTCGTACTGTCATGATTGATAGTATTGGTGATGATATGGTGGGGCGTCATATTTTAGATGATTTTGAAAAATACAATGTAAATACAGATGCCATTCAAGTTGAACGTGGTGCTAAAAGTGGTGTTGCTACCATTCTCGTAAAACATAGCACAGGGGAACGGGCCGTGTTTTTCGAACGCTCTACAGCTGTGGAACCAAAATTTTTAGATTCTCATAAACGGTTAATTAATGATTCTATGATTTTGCATATTAATGGACGTCATAGAACACTCATGCGCGCTGCTATGGATGTAGCAAAGGATGTGGGTACCATTATTTCCCTTGACGGTGGTGCACAGCGCTACGATGAAGAGATGAAGCCAATCACAGAAGATAGTCATATTGTTATTGTGGCTCGTGATTACGCTGAAAAGTATACAGGCACTACTAATCTTGAAGAGGCGTGTCGCATCATTCATGAACGAGGAGCTCTCATAGCTGGTGTTACAGATGGAGCAAATGGTAGTTATTTTGTGTGGCCTGATGGCACTTCTTATCGTTGTGAGCCGTTTCCTCAAGACTCTGTCGTTGATACAACAGGGGCAGGAGATAGTTTCCATGGTGCCTTTTTAGCTAAACTTTCTAATATTTTACATAGTGAGAGTGCTAAAGTAAGTTCGACGAATGCGGTTCAAGGTGATACCTCTTTATGTGCTATTGAGTTACTTAAAGGTTGTACCCATAGTGACTTGGAAAAAGCAGCTATCTTTGCATCAGCTGTAGCTGCTTTAAATACACAAGGTATTGGCGGGCGTAGTCCTTTGCCGAGCCTAGATCAAGTTCATAAATTAATGGGATTGGAGTAAGGTCGTATGTGGCATGATATTTCACATTCTCATTCTCATGTACAACGATACATGCAACAAAATCCCTATCGATTATTAGCGCTTAGCTTTTTAGGGGTTATGATTATAGGTACCATATTGCTTATGCTACCTATTTCAAGTGCTCATGGTCAAACAACTGCTCTTGTAGATGCAGCCTTTACAGCGGTATCCTGTGTTTCCGTAACGGGACTTGCTACAGTAGATACGTATTATCATTGGTCTCTATTTGGCAAAATCGTTATGGTCATACTGATTCAGCTCGGTGGACTGGGGATTGTCTCTTTTACAACTATCATTGCCTTGCTTTTAGGTAAACGGGTAGGCCTAAAAAATCGGTTGCTATTGTCAGAAGATGTGGGACAAGAGGGAATGACAGGGCTATTACATATTACGAAAAAATTAACCTTGTATACCTTTGCCATTGAAATTATTGGCGGCATAATTTATACGATTCAGCTATATCCCTATATTGGGCACGCTGCATTATATACCGGAGTTATGCAGTCTATCTCCACGTTCTGTAATGCAGGCTTTGTATTTTTCGACAATAATCTACCATATGCTATGGTAGGAGATGTATTGTTTAATATTAATACAATGGCTCTTATTGTAATCGGTGGTTTTGGGTACCTAGCTGCTTTTGATATTTGGTCACATCGGAAGGTGCGACGTTTTGTTGATTTAAAATTACATACCAAAATCATGCTAGTTGGTACCATATTCCTTATTTTACTAGGTGCCATCATTTTCTTAGGTGTTGAATGGTCTAATCCTAAAACCTTTGGGCCTTTACCTATATGGAACAAAATCATGGCATCTTTGTTCCAATCAATTACGCCGCGCACAGCAGGTATTGCGACGGTTGATTATAATGCATTACATCCTATTACTCTGTTTGTTACCATCATTCTTATGTTTATCGGGGCAGGACCAAACTCTACTGGTGGGGGCGTAAAAATTAGCACGGTAGCGGTAGCGTTTCTTTCATCCTGTACATTGTTTAACAACCGGCCAGATACAGAGATTTTTGAACGGCGCATTTCGTTAGTAACTGTGCTGAAAGCAAATGGGATCATCTTTTTATCCATTCTTCTCGTATTACTAGCCACATGTTACCTCGCTTGGGATGAACCTTACGATTTTATTCGTCTACTATTCGAGGTTACATCTGCCTTTGGTACTGTAGGACTTACAACGGGGATTACACCTGATTTATCTGAAAGTAGCAAATGGGTCTTAATGCTCGTCATGTTTACAGGACGTGTAGGGGTTATGACTGTCATAGGTACGTGGGCTCTTAGAACAGCACCAACTAAACCGATTAGTTATGCAGAAGAGAATGTACTCTTATAGCTGAAAATAATTGCTATTTTGTAGAGGAGATATAGTATGAAATACAAAACAATTGCTGTCATTGGTCTTGGTCGATTTGGAACAACTGTGGCTAAGATGTTAGCATCTATGAATCATGAAGTATTAGGTGTAGATATTAATCCAGAAATCGTGCAAAAGGTGTCCCCCTATGTAACACATGCCATTGTGGCAGATACGACTGATGAAGAGGCCATTAAAGCATTGGCCTTAAGTCAGTTTGATATGATTATCGTTGCTATTGGTGATAATCTTCAAGCTAATCTTATGACTTCTATGTTGTTGAAAGAAATGAACATGCCATATGTAGTTTCAAAAGCTGAGAATAGCTTACAAGGTAAGATGCTTAAGAAGATTGGTGTAGATTTGGTTATTTATCCGGAGTATGATGTAGCACAACGATTAGTACAATCATTAACGCGAGAGCATGTGATGGATTATTTACAGCTTTCTAAAAATATTAGTCTCATTGAGGTTGTTATGCCTCAATTTATGGTTGGATCTTGCTTAAAGGACTCTAATTTGCGTGAGAAATATAATCTTAATGCAGTAGGAATCAGACGAGGCGAGGAATTAGAAGTTCCGCCAAATCCGACTACCATTCTTTCAGCATCGGATAAATTATTAGTAATTGGGAATAATTCTGATTTAGATGCGTTAACGGTGTAGTAAGTATACGAAAGAAATATAATTATATCGAAAAAATGTGATACAATAAAAATAGAATTTAGTATAGGTCATACGTATTCGTATGGCCTTTTTAGATAGAAATGAAGGTTAGTATGACAGAAGAACAATATATAACGGCGCTGACCAATAATCCACATGGAATTAGGAATATTCCTAATCCTACAGAAGCAATGCAACTTACCTGTGTAGCCCAAAATGGCATGTTGTTGCAATATATTAAAGAACCTACTAGAAAGGTTATTGAAACGGCGCTTTCACAATCACCACGAGCCATACAATTCGTGGAAAATCCTACAGAAGATTTATTACAGGCATTGGTAGAAAAGGACTGGGCTGTTTTAGAATATATCGATAATCCATCTGATACGATTGTTAAGAAAGCACTCGCTCAATCTGGATGGGCTATACGCTATATCTCAAATCCATTAGAAGAACTACAGCTGGAAGCTGTAAAGGCCAACTATGATGCGTTGCAATACATTAAGGATCCCAGCAAATCCGTACAATTACAAGCAGTTAAAGAAAATTACTTGGCCTTGCGTTATATTGATGAGCCTAGCGTAGCAGTTCTAGAAGCAGCAGTAAAACAAGATCCGCAGGCAATGCGACAAATCACAAAGCTTACTAAAGATTTGGCGTTGCACCTATTTAGTGTAAGTGCTGCCACACTAGGGTATATACCCAATAATTTAGGCGTCACTGTGGACGAAATTAAATCTATCATCATTAGCGCTATCTCTAGTGATACAGTTGATGAGGACTATATTCGTGAATTGATCAACAATAAAGCTATCGGAGGTCGTCAATCTAAATGGCCTATCGATCTATTGTCACTTATAGATGCTTATGGAACTCGGGCTGTTAAGAAGATTGCAGTTAGTGAATATTTGAAATATTAGAACGGAGATACAATGAACTTTATAGATACAATGGCAAGCGTAGAGTTAGTGCTTGCTGCGAATCAAGTACCTTTGCTCGTTGGTGAAACGGGGATTGGTAAAACATCTCTTGCGGCGCGTGTAGCCGCTGAGCATGATTGGGAACTGGTAACAATTGACGGTAACCTCTTAAAAGAAGGTGAAATTGGTGGTTTGCCAACTGTAGAATCTGTTACACATACAGATGGTCGCGGTAATACGCATTCCGTAAAGACTACAGTGTATGCTGTGCATCATACGTTGGAACATGTGGCTCAAGCAGTAGATAAAGGGCGCCAAGCATTGCTGTTTATCGATGAAATTAACCGTGCAGAACATGCTGTGCAACAAGAGTTAATGAACCTCATTTTGAATCGTGAAATTAATGGCTTCTCTTTAAGCGACCAAGTGCGCATTATCGCCGCTATGAACCCTGAAGATTCTTTTGATTATCAAACCATCGATATGGACCCAGCACAACAAAACCGTTTTGTATGGCTTTATATGAATGCTGATTACATGCAATGGATTGACTGGGCTATTGGTGCGGGGATTGAAGAAAAGGTTATCGAATTTATTTCTTCTTATCCAGAATACTTAAATCAACGTCATGAGGATGACATTGATGCTACACCACGTTCCTTTGAACGCGTATCTGGCTTGTATACGATTTATAAAAATCAAGAAGGCTCAGCATATAGTCGCGAAGTATTCATGAACGTTATCCGCGGTAACGTTGGTAAACTCATTGCGGAGGCTTTCGTAAACTTTGTTGAGTCCGATCAAGAACCACTTATTACCTTTGATGATGTATTGGCGGCGGTTCAAAAACCAGGTGCTATTATGTCTATGGCTGAACAGGTTAAAGGTGAAAGTCCAACTCGTTTATATGTAGCAGCTAAAAATATGTTGCATCGTTTAAATCGAAACAGTAATGCCGAAGAAGTTCATCACTTCATTGAATTCCTTACATTGTATCCTGGTGATTTACGTGTAGCAGTTATGAAAGACTTGCGTAACACTTACGAACGTGTTTACGCCTATGCTATTGAAGATGATTTATTCGTAGATACTTTCTTTGAGGCACAAAAGTAAGTCTATTTAGATTGGTAACAATAGTTTTACCTGATGATGTATGTATAACACAAGGTAATTAACATATAGTTTTAAAAAGAAAAAGGAGGTGGAATGATGCAACGAAATTTAGATAAGGACGATATTCGCGACGCCTCTGATTTACTCACTCATATAGACGGGTGGGAAAAAACAGGGTCCTATGATGAAAAGGCTATCGCGGCTCTTGATCGATGGCATGTAAAGCGAGAGCGCATTCATCGTGAGTCAGAGGCGTTATATACGCAAATCTATGCCGCTTACGAAGCTTATGTGGATAGTTATGAAGCGCAACATCATAGCATGGAACCACAACGCATAGCAGCAGATATGATGAATCACAATATGTCAGATAGTCATATAGGGACCATAGGCCGTGCCCTAGATGAGATGCAGGTAGAAGGTACAGACCTTGCTGTTATGCAACAAGCTGTCATGACACCTGCTTATGAGCAACGGTTGTGGAATATTCTACATGATGTGAATAGCTTGTTACTTGAAGAAGACCAATTCTTTGGCTATTTCTATTTGCAAATGGCCCATCGCATTC
>CADFKY010000012.1 GCA_902834965.1 Veillonellaceae bacterium | reverse complement strand
ACTACGGGCTTATAGCCCGTGAGCAAACCACCCGTTTTACGGGTGGTTCTGATTATTTATTTGTAATCTGTTAGTTATACTAGTGTATTGTAATGAAATTAAATAATGTATATATTATAGATGATATCCTTTTGTTGAAAATTATATAGAACTATAGGGAAAATTAAAATATAAAATACAGTAAGGTTCTTTGTTACTGGCATGATTCTCACTACCTAGGAGAAATTTATATGGATACGGAAGTACAAAATGCACTTATACAATTGGAAAAACTTACAGATTTATACTTAGTTATATTTGGTGAAAATTCTTTAGATAGGGTTATTTATATGGATCCTCTTTATGGTTATGAGCTATCTGAAATAAAAAAAGGAATTGATGCTTTAGCAACTGCAATTGATAATAATAAGCCCATTGAACAAATACCAAAAAAAATATATGACGAATTGATATTTTAAGCTTTCTACTATCTCTTCTTCTGATTGAGCTGCAATAGCTATGATGAGGTTATTTGGTATGTAATGTTTTATATATTATAGACAATAAAGATGTAATAGCTTATGATTGCTATATAATAATTTTTCTCATTAGGAGGTACCCAATGGCAGTAGATGTTTCTAGAACACAAGATGTATATAAAGATGCAGGCCAAAGTGTTAACTTTACAACCTTATTATTAAATCGCAAAGATCGTGACGCAGAACTTGAAGTTATCCAAGATATGGCAGACCGTATCCAAGCCATTAAACGTTCTGTTAGTATTCGTGCGAATGGTGAAGGTTTAGGCATTGCCTTTGGTTTTAGCCGTAAAGCATGGGATTATTTATTCCCTAATGCACCGGTACCAAAAGAGTTAGAAGATTTCCAAGGTATTAAAGGGGATAAACAAGACGTACCAGCTGTAGCAGCAGATTTATTCTTACATGTGCGTTCTAATGATGAATCCGTTACATATACGGTAGTAGATCAAATTATGGAGTTCTTACGTCCTATTACATCTGTAGTAGATGAAACTCATGGTTTCCACTATGAACAAGGTCGTGCTATCATCGATTTCGTTGATGGTACTGAAAACCCTGTTGGTCAAGAGGCTGTTGAGTGGGGTGTTATTGGCGATGAAGATCCTGAATTCACTAATGGTTCTTATGCATTTGCTCAAAAATATGAACATGATCTTGATGCATGGCGTGCACTTCCTACGGAAATGCAAGAAAAATTCATTGGCCGTCGTAAATTCAGTGATATTGAATTAGAAGATGATGAAAAAGATCCAGCAGCTCATAATGTAGTGGCTCAAGATAATCGCGATGATGAAGAACATAAAATCGTTCGTATGAACGTACCGTTTGCTCAACCTGGACAAGGTGTACGTGGCACATACTTTATCGGTTATGCTCGTTACTGGGATGTAACTAAAACAATGCTTACTAATATGTTTACGCAAAACGATAAATTGCTTGATTATTCCAAACCTATTACAGGTATGCTTTTCTTCATTCCATCCCTTGATACATTGGATGCTATTGCAGAAGGCGAGTTATAATCGACATAGCTATTTGATGTATATTTTTATAGTTCGTGATGCTCTATTTTGTTAGCAGTAAACAATTCGAGTAAAAATATCATTTAATTCTATAGAAGCGCTCCTTTTAGGGGCGCTTTTATGCTATAATAAATCTATTAAACCCGTAAAAATCCATTGTAGTTATGAATGAGGTATTCCATGAATTATACTAGCACCCGCGGTACCGTTGCGGTAAATGAAACATATGCATTGTTGCACGGCTTAGCAGAGGATGGTGGTCTATATGTACCATCTTTATTCCCTACAAACTGCTTAACTTACAATGATGTGAAAGATAAAAACTATCAAGAGGTAGCAGCTGTTGTATTATCCAAGTTGTTCCCATGTTTCTCAGAAGCTCATTTAAAAGAAATGATCAACTCTGCATACAGTGATGCTAATTTCAGCACTCGTGATATTGCACCGTTACATTCCTTATTAGAAAAGGTTTCTGTCCTAGAATTATTCCACGGCCGTACACAAGCTTTCAAAGATATGGCATTGTCCTTATTCCCATATCTATTGGTGGCGGCAAAAGAAGTAGAAGGTGAGAAAAAAGAGGTTCTTATCTTAACGGCTACATCTGGTGATACTGGTAAAGCAGCCCTTGAGGGCTTTAAAGATGTACCTGGTACACATATCCAAGTATTCTACCCAACAGATGGTGTAAGTCCTATGCAAGCAGAACAAATGCAAAAGCAAGAAGGGAATAACGTTAACGTAACGGCTATTCATGGTAACTTTGATGATGCTCAACAATTCTTGAAACGCTTATTCGTTGATAAGGCTACAGCAGAAGAGGTTGCGGAAAAAGGTGTAATGTTCTCCAGTGCGAACTCCATTAACATCGGCCGCTTGGCACCGCAAGTAGTGTACTATGTAAATGCCTATGCTGAGCTCGTAGCACAAGGTGCTATTCACGAAGATGAAGCTTTCAACGTAGTAGTGCCAACAGGTAACTTTGGTAATATCTTGGCTGCTTACTATGCTAAAAAAATGGGTATTCCTATTGGTAAATTGATTTGTGCATCAAACCAAAACAATGTGCTCACTGAGTTCTTTGAAACTGGCACATACGATATGAATCGTCCATTCTATACAACGATTTCTCCATCTATGGATATTCTTGAATCCTCCAACTTTGAACGTTTCTTGTACTATATCTCTGGTGAAGATAGTGAACGTACCGCTGGTTGGATGAAAGATCTTAAAGCAACAGGTAAATTGACTATCAATGAAGAAGAGTTCAGTCGTGTTAAAGCTAATTTCGCAGGTGCCTACGTTGATGATGAAGAAACAAAAGCCATCATTGAACAAGTGTACAACTCCTATGGTTATGTAATGGACCCTCATACGGCGGTAGCTATGGGTGCATACATGAAGGAATTAGAAAAACATCCTGAAGACGGTGCACGCCATACAATTATTGCGTCTACTGCACATCCATTTAAATTCCCTACAGCCATTTGCGAGGCTTTAGATATCAAAGTTGGTGACACACCGTATGAAAGCTTAGATAATATTTCTGCTGTAACGGGTGTAGCATTCCCTAAACAATTGGAAGCTTTGAAATCTAAACCGTTGCGTTTCACAAAAGCAATCGATAAAGAGGATATGAAACAAGAAATTCTTGATTTTGTAGATACGTTCTCTAAATAATACGATGCCGCCTTTCGTTAGAAGGGCGGCATATATTTTGGCTTTGTGAATTCTGTATCTCCTGTATATCGGAGTGCTTATATAGATAATACAGGACAGTAACTATGTAGTAACATTATAGTAGAAGTGTATAGGGAGGTAGTATGGCTAAAAAAGGCCTTATGTACGCATTGCTATCGGCTCTTTTGTTGAGTACGATGAATTTATTCGTAAAGATGCTAGGCTCTAATATTCCTTCTGGGGAAATTGCCTTTTTCCGCGGCTTATTTGGTACGGTAGCGGTTCTTATCGTTATGTATACCCAAGGCATCCGATTCTCTAAAGAAGATAGAGGACATCTACTAATGCGCGGTTTATACGGCGGCTTTGGCATGGTTTGTAACTTTATAGCCTTAGTGCATTTAAAGTTATCTGATGCAACGATTTTATTTCAAACATCAGGTATATTTGTATTGATATTTAGCGCCTTATTTCTTAAAGAACGGGTACCTAAAGGGGCTGGGAAATGGCTTCTTTTGATCTTTGTAGCTGTAATGGTTATGGTAAATCCGTTTAGCTTTACCGGCTTTACTTGGTTTGCCTTAGTAGCTATTTTAGGGGCTGCTTTATCTGCGGCTGCGTATACAACGATTCGCCTTATATCTAAGCGAGGCAAGCATAGTAATTTTGAAATCATGGCGTATTTTATGATTACGGGCATGATTGCAGGTCTCGTTACAACTGACAAACTCGTTATGCCTCAAGGCACAGATTGGCTTATCATCTTGGCGATTGGTGGTATTAGTGTAGTGGCTCAGTTCTTCTTGACTGGTGCCTTTGTTACAACTAACGCTGTAGTGGCACAATTCTTACAATATGTTGGTGTATTCATCAGTTCCTTCTACGGCTTCTTGTTCTTTGGTGAAAGCTTATCTATTGAAACGATAGGCGCTGGTGTGGCGATGTTCGTATCTTCTGTTATGTTGGCTCGCCTCAAAGAACAAAGTGGACCTTTACAAGAAGGAAAGGTTATAGAGGATAAAATTAAATAATTGTCGAATCTATACAATAATAGACGTTGTATGACAGTAGAGGTGCTAATCACATTCGTGATTGGCACCTTTTAACATGGTGCGAAAAGTACGCATAAATACTGATTTATTACAATTTTAGATTGACCTATGAAAAACTATATTAAATAAATTCGAAAAACTACATCGAAAAATATTGACATCTCTTCATCTTTCCTTTATGATTAGTACAGTTATTAACGCATTCTCAATTAAGTGTATCTAGGAGTAGTGAGAAATGAAAGAATTTTTGAACGATTTTAAAGCTTTTGCATTCAAAGGTAACATGATGGACCTAGCTATTGGTATGATTATTGGGGCTGCTTTCACAGCGTTGGTTAACTCCGTTGTAAGCAACTTGTTCATGCCTATTATCAGCTTGTTCACAGGCGGTATTGATTTCAGTAACTTGTACTTGCCATTAAATGCTGCATCTAAAGATGCATTCATGGCTGGTGCTGATATTAATACAGCTCGTGCAGTTGGTTCTGTATTGCCATACGGTACATTCATTACTGATTTGATTCAATTCTTAATCTTGGCGTTCGTTGTATTCTTGATGGTTCGCGCATTAGCTAAAATGATGAAAAGTGCGAAAGAAGAAGAGGCTGCTGAAGCACCTACAACTAAAGAATGTCCATTCTGTAAAACAGAAATTCACATTGATGCAGTTAAATGTCCTAACTGTACAGCAGATTTGAAATAATTCAAATTTAAAGCTACATAAAAGGAGTAAGGCCTAGGCCTTACTCCTTTTTGTTGTATTACGCCAGCTTTCTAGTATAAAATATAAGTATATAATAGGAATATATAATATTAACTTTAACGCGAAATTCTTGGGCGTGTATTATAAGACGTTTTTGGAGGACTTATACATATGGAAAAAAAACCTCTAGTTGTTGTAAACGGTTTAGTCCGTAAAGATGCAATTGCTTATTTAAAAGAGCACGTAGATGTGCGCCAATGGACTGAAAAGACTGTAATGCCTCGTGAGACATTAAAGGAATGGCTCGTTGATGCGGATGGTTTGTGGTGTGTTCGCCCTTTAGATGTAGACGGTGATCTTGTAAAAAATGCACCTAATTTAAAGGTTATTGCTCAAGCAGCTGTGGGTTATGATAATGTAAAAATTGATGAATTAACGGCAGCAGGTATTCCTTATGGCAATACGCCAGGTGTTCTTAATGAAACCGTAGCAGAGCTTGCTTTTACATTGATTGCCACTGCTAGTCGTCGTATTCTGGAAAATGCTAATTTCGTAAAAGAAGGACGTTGGGCTCAAAGACCATCTAATATTAAAGGCTTTGATTTGAGTCGCCGTACCCTTGGTATTATTGGGATGGGGGCTATTGGTGTATCTATTTCTCGTCGTGCTCGTGCATTCGGTATGACTGTGGTATACCATAATCGTAATCAGCGTATTGATGACAAGATTCATAAAACTACGTATATGGAATTAGATGACTTATTAGCTACTAGTGATGTAGTTTGTGTGATGGCTCCACTAACAGATGAAACATATCACATGTGTGATGAAGCATTCTTCAAAAAAATGAAGAATACTGCTTTGTTTGTTAATGTTGGCCGTGGACCTATCGTTGATACAGATGCTTTGATTAATGCCTTAAAAACAGGTGAAATCGATTACGCAGCACTTGACGTAACTGATCCAGAGCCATTGCCAGCAGATCATCCATTATTGGATGTTGAGAACTGTCTTATCGTACCACATATTGGTTCTTATACTGATCGTACGCGTTATGATATGTCTATTTTGACAGCTGACAATATTATTGCTGGCGTTCATAAGAAACCATTAAAGACCTGTGTTAATGAAGAAGTTAACTATAAGAAACCAGAAATGGATGTAGAGTCTGCCTTAGAAGAGCTTAAAAAAGCTGGTATAGACTTAGCTGATTTCGACTAATTTCACAAGACCTCAAAAGATATGCGGTATTATGCAAAATATGGTAAAATAAAAGAATATTTATCCTATGGAGGTTAGAACGTTGGAACATAAAGATATTGAAAAAACTGTAGCTCCTGAAGAAGTTGTATCTGTTAACTTTATCGAAGCTATCATCAACAAAGATAACGAAACTGGCAAATACGGTGGTCGTGTGTTAACTCGCTTCCCACCAGAACCAAATGGTTACTTACATATTGGTCATGCTAAATCTATTTGTCTTAACTTTGGTATTGGCAAACAGTACAATGGCTTAACAAATCTTCGTTTTGATGATACGAATCCTGCAAAAGAAGATGTTGAATACGTAAACTCCATCATGGAAGATGTAAAATGGCTCGGCTTTGATTGGGCTGATGAACCACGTTATGCATCTGACTATTTTGGTCAAATGTACGAATATGCTAAGAAATTAATTACTCTTGGCAAAGCGTATGTAGATGATCAAACGGCTGATGAAATTAAACAAACCCGTGGCGATTTCTCTACACCTGGTGTTAATAGCCCGTACCGCGATCGTAGCGTAGAAGAAAACTTGAAACTCTTCGAAGAAATGAAAGATGGTAAATACGCTGATGGTGAAAAGGTATTGCGTGCAAAAATCGACATGGCCCATCCTAATATCGTTATGCGCGACCCTGTTATTTATCGTATTGTAAATGCAGAACATCATAACACAGGCAATGAGTGGAAGATTTACCCTATGTATGACTTTGCTCATCCTATTGAAGATGCTATTGAGCGTGTTACACACTCTATCTGTACTTTAGAGTTTGAAGTTCATCGTCCATTGTATGATTGGGTACTTGAGGATTGGGATGATACTGAAATTCCGCAACAAATTGAATTTGCTCGTTTAAATGTAACTAAAATGGTTATGTCCAAACGTAAATTGCGTGCACTTGTGGAAGCTGGTCTCGTAGCTGGCTGGGATGATCCTCGTATGCCTACTATTTCTGGTTTACGTCGTCGTGGTTACACGCCAGAAGCAATTCGTGATTTCTGTGATCGCATTGGCGTCGCTAAAGCTGATAGCGTTGTTGATATTGCTTTGCTTGAGTTCTGTATCCGTGAAGATTTAAAACTCAAAGCTACACGCCCTATGGTAGTTATTGATCCTGTGAAAGTTGTTATTACGAACTATCCAGAAGGTCAAACTGAACTTTGCACGGTTGAAAATAATCCAGAAAATGAAGAGTTGGGTAACCGTGAAGTTGTATTCGGTCGTGAAATCTACATTGAACGCAATGACTTTATGGAAGAGCCAGTTAAGAAATTCTTCCGCTTGGCACCAGGTAAAGAAGTACGCTTAAAAGGTGCATACTTCATTACATGTACTGATATTATCAAAGATGAAAATGGCAATATTACAGAAATACACTGTACATATGATCCAGAAACTAAGAGCGGTAGCGGTTGCACTCGTAAGGTAAAAGGGACATTGCACTGGGTTGAAGCATCTACTGCAGTAGATATTGAATCTCGCTTATATGATTATTTACTTAAAGAAGATTCCGATGGTAAAGACTTCTTGGGCGATTTCAACCATGACTCCTTACAAGTATTCCATAGTAAAGGGGAAGCATGTCTTGCTAATACTGTACCAGGAGACCATTTCCAATTCTTGCGCCAAGGTTACTTTGTAACTGATAAAGATAGTACACCAAATCATATCGTAATGAACCGTATTGTTGGTTTACGCGATAGCTGGGCTAAGGCACAAAAAAAATAATTTAGTCAGGCATATACGTTGCTAAGATAATGATAAAGAACCGCTCCACTAAGGGCGGTTCTTTACTACTGTGTTGTTACTATAATGTTGAGCGTTTGTGACATTAACATTTCATTAGAGGAGACATATGAAAAAATTAGTATTACTTGCTACTGCAGCTGCTGTATTAGTATCTGTTCCAGCAATAGGTTCTGCAGCAAACATTAAGTCCGTTTTGAATAAAAGTCAAACTGTAACATATCAAGGTGTTAAATTACCTGAAGGTGTTACAATGTATCAAAATAATCCTAAAGCACTTTTTGCAGGCAATGCAAAAAAAGATATTAAATCTGTGTTTATAGAAGCGGGCGCTACCTCTGCTAATGTATCTACATTGAATATTAAAAACGAAAATGAAATGAACTATGCTGTATATGGTGATGTAGTATTAGGTAAGCAATTATCTGGTCGCATGAGTGAAACTAAGCATGTCAATGCAGATCCATCTTCACTAGGTGCACTTGCTTCTGCTATTAATAAGGGGGATAGTCCAATCCTTGGTACTTTCACAGTTGTAACGCCATTAGCTAAACAAGGTAATGTATACGAAGGAACATTAAAATATAAAAGCGTAGCTAATAATAATTCTTATAATGAAGTTTTACATATTAGCCTTTTTGATGATAAATATACTGGTCCGAATGCACGTTTTATATCTATAAATGAAGCTAATGATGCTGCGATATTCCCTAAAGTTAAGACTTTGCTAACGGTTAAAAAATAAATAATTATTGAAAATATATATCAATTATTCTTGACAATTTTTCTCATCAAGAGTACTATGTGCATATAGGAATTATTCTCATTAGGGGTGGTTCTAACGATATGCAACAGGCAGGTACTATTATGATGAATTCAATTGACCATATCATTGGATATCATTGTGCACCGGCAATTCGAGGGATTAAGCTTTCGAACTTGGTTTCTATTCCACGGGACATGAATGAACAAATCCAATTTGTATTGACAGAATATAATAAAGAGTTCAATGAAAAAGGTTTGTTCTTCTTTGAATTATGTCGCTGTAAAGCACGTAGACTTTTATTGGTATTCCGTGAGAAGCAATTACGAGACTATGTACGGCAACCTGCAGTGATGACATTTTTGAAAGCCTACGGTTATCATGATCGTATGAGCATTATGGAGATGCTCGAGCATCTACGATACCGTATGGAGGCGAGCATTGATTTTCCACATGAAATCGGCGTATTTTTAGGCTATCCATTAAATGATGTGAAATACTTTATTTCTCGTCGTGGTAGTGGATATCGTATGTGTGGGGAATGGAAAGTTTACCATGATGTGGTAGATGCTAAGCGCTCTTTCTTATGTTACAAAGCATGTCGTGAATTTTGTCAAACTCAATTGATGTTGGGAAAAACATTTAGTTCATTGGTCGCAAGAACGGCCTAGGAGGTACAAGATGATTGGTGTAATTTTTTGGTCCGGTACAGGCAATACAGAACGCATGGCTTATGAAGTAGCTGAAGGTATCAAAGCTGCAGGTCAAGAAGTTGAAGTAAAATCCGTTTCTGAAGTATCTGTTGATGAAGCAGCAGCTTATGAAAAATTAGCTCTTGGCTGTGCTGATATGGGTGCAGAACAATTAGAAGAAGGCGAATTTGAACCATTCTACACAGAACTAGAAGCTAAATTGGGTGGTAAAAAAGTAGCAATCTTCGGCTCCTATGGTTGGGGTGGTACTTGGTTGGAAGACTGGGGCACTCGCATTAAAGATGCTGGCGGTGAATTAGTAGCTGATGGTGTAGCTATCTTGGGTGAACCTGATGATGATGGCAAAGCACAATGTGAAGAATTGGGTAAAACATTAGCAAACGCATAATTTACGCTTAACCATTAACATAAATCCTAACAGTTAACAGTATATAAAGGCTGTAATAACGGTAATTCGTTATTACAGCCTTTTTTGTTTGTATTGGTATTAATTATAAGTTTGCATATCTCTATATAACAGAAAGTTGGGGGATATGAGTGATAGGAATATTTATAAAAGATATAGATACACACTGATATACGGGATCCGTTTTGTAGATATAAGAATATAGATATACACTTGTCTCTATAGAATTTTACTATATTTATTTATGTAGATATGATGATGAATAGGTCATCAATTTTTTTTATAACAAAGAAATTATGTGATAAAAATCATAGTGTTTATATGTGTTTATATCAATGTACGTATATGGTTGAATAATTATTGATAACTTTAATGCATGATAGCATTGCATTTTTGTATACATAGACCTATAATTTAAGTAAGGAACCTAACAAAAAATTAGGTTAATACAAAATTAGTTAGAATTATTATCATAATGCTAATTATGTAAACGGACTGAAGTTATTTAGACCATAAAGACTAACCGATACCGATGAGAGGGAGGTTATCTCAATGAGTACATTGGAACGGCTAAAAGTTATAGCCCATGGATTGGCCATACAATTTGGACCATCTTGTGAAGTACTGATACATGACTTACAAGGTGATCTTGATACATCGCTTGTATATATAGAAAATGGGACGATAACAAATCGACATGTTGGCGATGGTCCATCACATGTAGTTTTAGATGTACTCAACTATGATGATGGTAGTGAAGGTAGATTTGGATATCTAACAAAAACTAAGGATGGACGAATATTAAAATCCTCCACTATGTATATCCGTGATGATGATGGCAATATTGCATATTTGTTAGGCATTAATCAGGATATAACAGAGTTTGTTATGATGCATCGATCACTTGAAAGTCTTATAGGCATAGGCCAAGCTGAGACTGGTACTGTTGAAAAAATTACTACAAGTGTATCGGAACTATTAGATGATTTACTACTAGAAGCAGAACGGTTGGTTGGTAAACCTGGACCACTTATGAATAAAGTAGAACGGTTAAAAGCTATTAGCTACTTAAATGAAAAAGGGGCTTTTCTTATCTCTAAATCTTCAGAAAAGATTGCGGAGTATTTCAATATTTCTAAGTTTACTCTTTATAGTGATTTAAATACTGTAAAGGAAGAATCCTAGGAGGCAAATATGGACCGAATTCAGTGGAAACGTAATACGATGGCACCATCTAGTGACAAGTTCTTGTCCGTTATGGATGTTAGAGAAATCAAGAAAGCTAAAGCGTTTCATGAAAGTTTTCCACAATATAGTGTAACTCCACTAGTATCACTAGAAAAATTAGCATCTCATATAGGAGTTGATTCTCTCTTTGTAAAAGATGAGTCTTACCGCTTTGGCCTTAATGCTTTTAAGGTATTAGGTGGCTCCTATGCGATGGCAAAATATGTAGCACAACAAACCGGTAAAAATGTTGAAGATGTACCATACGATGTGTTAATATCTCCGCAATTAAAAGAAGAATTTGGTCAAGCTACATTCTTTACTGCTACTGATGGTAACCACGGTCGTGGCGTAGCATGGGCTGCTAATAAATTAGGTCAAAAAGCTGTAGTATTCATGCCTAAAGGCTCTACAGAATATCGTAGAAAACAAATTGAAAATGAAGGTGCTACTGTAACAATCGAAGAATTTAACTACGATGAATGTGTACGGTTAGCAACTAAAAAATCTAAAGAAGTTCCTAATGGTGTTGTAGTTCAAGACACAGCTTGGGACGGTTACGAAGAAATTCCAAACTGGATCATGCAAGGTTATGGCACAATGGCTATGGAAACAGCAGAACAGTTAGAAGCTGCAAACTGCAAGGTACCAACTCACGTAGTTGTACAAGCTGGTGTAGGTTCTTTAGCAGGTTCTGTAGTAGGCTACTTTACTAATTTATATAGCAATGCAGCTAAGAAGCCTAAATTAGTAGTTGTAGAAGCTCAAGCAGCAGCTTGCTTATACAAAGGGGCTGTAGCTGATGATGGTAATCCTCGTATCGTTGAGGGTGATTTAGATACAATCATGGCAGGTTTAGCTTGTGGCGAACCAAATACAGTTTCTTGGGATATTTTAAGAAACCATGCGGATGTATTCGTATCTGCTCCTGATTGGGTAGCAAGACTTGGAATGCGCGTTGGTGGGGCACCAATTAAAGGTGACACACCAATTACGACCGGTGAATCTGGTGCAGTTCCACTAGGTCTTGTAACGGCAATTATGACAATGCCAGAATATGAAGACTTACGCAAGGAATTAGAATTAGATGCGTCTTCAAAGGTGCTCTGCTTCTCCACTGAAGGTGATACAGACCCTGAAAGATATAAAAACATTATGTGGTATGGTGAAGATCGTTAGGAGGCATTAATTATGGATTTACAAGCAATTAAACAAGCAGCAGCAACTTATGGACCAGCGATGACCAAGTTCTTACGTGAAATCGTAGCATTCCCTGGTGAAAGTGCAGAAGAAAAAGAACACGTTCAACGCATTGAAAAAGAAATGAAAGATCTTGGCTTTGACGAAGTTGAAGTAGACCCAATGGGTAACATTCTTGGTTACATGGGTACTGGTAAAACCCTAATTGCCTTCGACGCTCATATCGATACTGTAGGTATTGGTAATCGCGATAACTGGAACTTCGATCCTTATGAAGGTTTCGAAGATGAAACTAAAATCGGTGGTCGTGGTGTATCCGACCAATTAGGTGGTATCGTATCCGCTGTATACGGCGCTAAAATCATGAAAGACTTAGGTCTTTTAAGTGATAAATATCGCGTACTTGTTGTAGGTACAGTACAAGAAGAAGACTGCGATGGTCTTTGCTGGGAATACATGATTAAAGAACGTAATATTCGTCCTGAATTCGTAGTATCCACTGAACCAACTGACGGTGGTATCTACCGTGGTCAACGTGGCCGTATGGAAATCCGCGTAGACGTACAAGGCGTATCTTGCCATGGTTCCGCTCCTGAACGCGGTGACAACGCAATCTACAAGATGGCTGACATCCTTCAAGATATCCGTGAATTGAATGCTAACTCTGCTGATGAAAGCACAAAAATTAAAGGTCTTGTTAAAATGCTTGACCCTAAATTCAATCCTGACCACTACGAAGAAGCTCGCTTCTTAGGTCGCGGTACTGTAACTACTTCCCAAATCTTCTACACTTCCCCAAGCCGTTGTGCAGTAGCTGACTCTTGCTCCGTTTCCTTAGACCGTCGTATGACAGCTGGTGAAACATGGCAATCCTGCTTGGCTGAAATCGAAGCTTTACCACATGTTAAAGAATATGGTGCAAAAGTATCCATGTACGAATATGCTCGTCCATCCTGGACTGGTTTAACATATCCAATCGAATGCTACTTCCCAACTTGGGTAATTCCTAAAGATCACAAAGTAACAGAAGCTTTGGAAGAAGCATACACTAGCTTGTATGGTAACGAACGTATCGGCGCTGAAGACACAGTTGAAATGCGTAAAGCTCGCCCATTGACTGATAAATGGACATTCTCTACTAACGGTGTATCCATCATGGGTCGTAATGGCATCCCTTGCATCGGCTTCGGTCCTGGCGCAGAAGCACAAGCACATGCTCCTAACGAAATTACATGGAAACAAGACCTTGTAACATGTGCAGCTGTATATGCATTATTACCATCCGTATACTGCAAAGACTAATATCAAATACATTGAATTAGATCTATTTAAAATGGACATCATTAGAACATAGTTCATAACTACAAATTTAATACGGTACCTCACCATATGATGAGGTACCATATAAAGTTAGATTCTAAGTAGCCCTTTAGGGAATTGAAAGAGAGGACTTACAGATGACAGACTTCAATAAAAGTATTGAAACTTTAAAAGGCTTAGACGTTAGCAAAATGTACGGCGAAGATTTCTTCCTTACATGGGAAAAATCTGAAGATGAATTAAAAGGTGTTTGGGCAGTAGCTGATGCGTTACGTGCTCTTAGAGAACGCAATATTTCCACTAAAGTATTCGACAGCGGCCTAGGCATTTCCTTATTCCGTGATAACTCCACAAGAACTCGCTTCTCCTTTGCTTCCGCTTGTAACCTTTTAGGTTTAGAAGTTCAAGACTTGGATGAAGGTAAATCCCAAATCGCTCACGGTGAAACAGTTCGTGAAACAGCTAACATGATTTCCTTCATGGCTGACGTTATCGGTATCCGCGATGATATGTACATCGGTAAAGGTAATGCTTACATGCATCAAGTATCCGATGCAGTAAAAGAAGGTCACGAAGATGGCGTATTAGAACAACGTCCTACACTTGTAAACTTACAATGCGATATCGATCATCCAACACAAATCATGGCTGATGCAGCTCATATTATCAAAGAATTTGGTGGTGTAGAAAACCTTAAAGGTAAAAAAATTGCTATGACTTGGGCGTACTCTCCATCTTATGGTAAACCTTTATCCGTACCTCAAGGTGCTATTGGTTTATTCACTCGTCTAGGTATGGAAGTTGTATTAGCACATCCAGAAGGCTACGAAGTAATGCCGGAAGTTGAAGAAATTGCTAAGAAACAAGCTGAAGAAAGCGGCGGTTCCTTCCGTAGAACTAACGACATGAAGGACGCTTTCAAAGATGCAGATATCGTATATCCTAAGAGCTGGGCTCCATTTGGTGCGATGGAAAAACGTACGAAACTATATGGCGAAAACGACCATGAAGGCATTAAAGCATTAGAAAAAGTTCTTCTTGAAGAAAATGGTAAACATAAAGATTGGGCATGTACTGAAGAGATGATGAGTCTCACTAAAGACGGTAAAGCTCTTTACTTACATTGCTTACCAGCAGATATTACAGGTGTAAGTTGTGAAGAAGGCGAAGTAGACGCAACAGTATTCGATCGCTATCGTATACCTCTTTATAAAGAAGCAAGCTACAAACCATATGTTATTGCAGCTATGATCTTCTTAAGCAAATTTAAGAATCCTGTAGAAACCTTAAAAGAATTAGAGCGGAAGGGAACTGACCGAGTTCAACCGTAAAGTAAAGTTTAGGGGCCATCCGTGATGATGGCTCCTTTTTATTCTAAATAGTTTGTTATGAGGCATAACATGAAAAAAAGAGTTGTAGTAGCATTAGGCGGGAATGCATTAGGTAATTCCCTTCCAGAACAAAAAATTGCCGTAAAAAGTACAGCTAAAACAATTATTGATTTAGTAGAAGCTAATTGTGATGTAGTAGTAACGCATGGCAATGGTCCTCAAATCGGTATGATCAACAATGCGATGGCTGCATTGACACGTGAAGTAAAAGGTCAACCAAATACACCATTGTCTGTATGTGTGGCTATGAGCCAAGCATATATTGGATATGACTTACAAAATGCGCTTCACGAAGAATTGTTAAATCGTGGTATTGAACATTTGCCAACCATGACAATGGTTACGCAAGTATTAGTTGATCAAAATGACCCTGGTTTTAAAAATCCTACAAAACCAATTGGTCACTTTATGACTAAAGAAGAAGCTGAATATGCAGAAAAAAATTACGATTATGTTGTAAAAGAAGATGCTGGCCGCGGTTATCGCCGTGTAGTAGCATCCCCAGCACCTAAAGAAATTATCGAAATCGAAGCGATTAAAGGCTTAGTAGGTAAACAATTAATCGTTGCTTGTGGCGGTGGCGGTATCCCTGTAACTAGAGAAGGTAATGAACTTCATGGTGCAGCAGCCGTTATTGATAAAGACTGGACTAGTAGCTTGTTAGCACAAGAAATTGATGCTGATGTACTTGTTATCTTAACAGCGGTTGAAAAAGTAGCCATTAATTTTGGTAAAGAAAATGAAAAATGGCTTGATGAAATCACAGTTGCAGAAGCTAAAGAATATGCAGCAGCAGGTGAATTCGCAGAAGGTTCTATGAAACCAAAAGTAGAAGCTGCCATTGCATTTGCAGAATCTAAAAAAGGCCGTGTTTCCATTATCACATTATTAGAAAAATCTAAGGATGGTATAGCAGGAAAAACAGGTACGCGTATAGTATTATAATAATATATAGATTTATAAGTATGCATCCAACGATTCGTTGGGGAGGTGCCCTATGATTATATTAGGAAAAGGTACTGTAATTACTCGCGATACTGATAGACCTATCATTTATGATGGCGCTGTTGTTATTGACGGAACTCAGATTATTGATATTGGCACATATGATGAATTATGCAAAACATATAAAGAGGCTGAAGTTATTGATGCTCATGGCGGTTTGATTATGCCAGGCTTTATTAATGCACATCATCATATTTATTCCGCTCTTGCACGAGGCTTATCCTTACCAGGTCCAGCACCAACAAACTTTGGTGAAATTTTAGAAGGCCTATGGTTCTATTTAGATAATAAGCTGACAGCTCCAGATGTGAAGGCAAGCGCATTACTTACATATTTAGGTTGTATCGAAAATGGTGTAACTACTATTTTTGACCACCATGCAAGTTATGGCGAAACAGTTAATAGCCTATCTATTATTGCAGATGTAGCAAAACAGTTTGGTGTTCGCTCTTGTTTGTGCTACGAAGTGTCTGACCGTAACGGTGTTGATCAGATGAAAGCCGCTGTTGCAGAAAATGTACGTTTTGGTAAAGAGGCTAAAAAAGATCCATCTAGACTCGCTGCTATGATGGGCTTACATGCATCCTTTACATTAAGTCCTGAAACATTAGATTATGTGAAAGCACAAAATGAAGACAAGTTAGGATATCACGTTCATGTTGCTGAAGGCCCAGAAGATGTGGCAGATAGTAAAGAAAAATATGGCATGACACCTGTAAGACGACTTGTAGAAGCTGGTATTTTAGGACCTAAGAGTATAGCTGGTCACTGCGTACACGTAACTGATCAAGATGTGGAATTATTAAAAGAATCTCAAGCTAAGGTTGTTCATAACCCTGAAAGTAACATGGGTAATGCAGTAGGCACAACAGATATCTTGAAGCTTTTAGGTGCAGGTATCACAGTTGGCCTTGGTACAGATGGCTATACAAATGACATGCTAGAATCCTACAAAGTTGCAAATTGTCTTGTAAAACATGAGCAACATAAACCATATGTAGGCTGGGGTGAAGTTCCTCATATGCTATTTGAAAACAACCGTAAAATGGCGAATGAATTCTTTGATACTACAGTAGGCATCCTTAAAAAAGGTGCTGCAGCTGACGTAATCGTTCTTGATTACGCAGCACCAACACCACTTGATGAAAATAACATCAATGGTCACTTATTATTCGGTGCTAATGGTATGTATGTGGTAACAACTATTAGTGATGGTGTACCACGTATGATCGATCGTAAATTACAAGGCATCGACAAAGCTGAAGTAATGAACGAAGTTTTAGCAACATCTAAAGGTTTATGGAAACGACTAAACCCATAACGCAAACGCTTTAAAGGAGTGTGACATTATGAGTGACATTATGTATCCGGTAAGTTTCGGAAAATTGATGAACCACATTATGACTGAGTACAAGATGTACAATCGTATTTACAATGTAAATAAAATTCATCGTATCAATCATGAACAACGTTTACCAATGTTTGGTAAATCTATTGAAAATCCTGTAGGCCCAGCAGCAGGTCCTAATACACAGTTGGCACAAAATATTGTGGCATCTTATGTAGCAGGTGCTCGTTGCATCGAATTAAAAACTGTACAAATTATGTACGGCGAAGAACTAGGTATTCCTAGACCTTGTATCTACTCTGTAGACGAAACATACAACGTAGAATGGTCTTCTGAATATAGCTGTGATGAAGCTGCTGATGAATATATCAAAGCATGGTTCGCTTTAAAATTAATCTCTAAAGAATTAGGATTAGGCGATCCAGATGGTTTCCTATTCATCATGAGTGTTGGTTACAACTTGGCTGGTATTAAGAGCCCAATGGTTGATAAATTTATCAACACAATGCGCAGTGCATCTCAATCTCCTATGTGGGATACTTGTAAACAATGGTGCCTTGACCATGTAGATGAATTTGAACATATCGATGCTGATTATATCAACTCTATTAGTGATGAACTTTGCCAAGCAATTACATTGTCCACAATGCACGGTTGCCCAGCAGAAGAAATCGAATCGATTTGTTCTTACCTTATCAGTGAAAAAGGCCTTCATTTATACTTGAAATGCAATCCTACATTGTTAGGTCCAAAACGCATTAGAGAGTTATTAGATAATGCAGGCTTTGAATATATTGACTTTGAAGATCACCAATTCGAAGTTGACCTTCAATTTGATAAAGCTGTTCCAATGTTAGAACGTCTTATCGCTCTTGGTGAAAAACACAACAAGATCTTTGGCGTTAAATTGACAAATACATTCCCTGTACAAATTCACAATAATGAATTGCCAGGTGAGCAAATGTACATGTCTGGTAAATCCTTGTTACCTGTAACAATTGGTGTAGCTGAGCTCTTAAGTGCTCAATTCGGCGAACGCTTACCAATGTCTTACAGCGGTGGCGCTGTAAAACAAAATATCAAAGCTATCTTTGATTGTGGTATCTGGCCTGTAACAGTATGTACAATTCTTCTTCAAGGTGAAGGCTACAATACATTTAAAGGTTTAGCCGATGAAGTAGAATCTACTGATTACAACGCTGCTTTGAAAGTACATAAAGATCTAATCGCTAAACTTGCTAAAGATATTAGTGAAAATAAAATCTTCAAGAAGAGCGATGCAATGAAGAAAAAACGTGAAGCAATGCCATCCTTCCCAGGTACACGTAGTTCTGATTATCACTGCCGTGTAACATGTGGCTCTTGTGTTCGCGTATGTCCTAATAGATGTAATGAAGTCGTTACTGTAAATGATGCTAAATTGATTATCCATATTGATCAAAGCTGTAATGAATGTGGTAACTGTGCATGTCATTGCGTAGAACCTTGTCAACCATACAAGGATCGCATTACATTCTTCCACAATGCTGAAGCTTTAGCAGATAGTACAAATGATGGTTTCTACATCACAGGCACTAGCTGTGGTTACCGCTTCAAAGGTGAAGAAGCCGTATGTGACATTGATGCATTACCTGAAGAATTGAAAGGAGTTGTACATGCCTTCTGTAAAGAGCATGTGTACTATGTATCATGATTATCATACAACAAGGGGAATTGGTCTTAACTGATCGAATCCTTACCGGAGATTTACTAATTGATAGCGACAAAATTGTCGCCATCGATGAACACGTTCCTGTTCCAGACGGGGCTAAAGTAATTGATGCAAAAGGTTGTTATGTGTTCCCTGGATTCATAGATCCTCATACACACTTTCAGATGACAAATGCATTAGCGTCTACTGCGGATGATTTTGATAGTGGTACAAAAGCCGCTATTCTTGGTGGAACAACATCAATCATTAATTTTGCTTCTCCTGAGGAAGGATCCCTTTGTAAAGGCTTAGAAGTTCATAAGGAGCGTGCCGTAGGGCATTGCTCCTGTGACTACAAATTCCATATGGAACTAGTAGAAATGAATGAAAATGTAGCTTGTGAGATACCAAAGGTTGTAGATGCCGGTGTATCATCCTTTAAAGTGTATTTAGCGTATGGCTTCCGTTTAACAGATCGAGAGATTTATGATGCTATAGAGGCAATCAAACCTACGGGCGCTCTCGTTGGAGCGCACTGTGAAAATGGTGATCTTATTGATGCGCTCGTAGCTAATAAACGTAAACGTGGTGAATTAGATGTAAGCAATCATCCACTCACAAGACCTGCCATGATTGAATCGG